>JAOZPU010000107.1 GCA_029932585.1 Spirochaetia bacterium
TGACCTTACCTATGAAGATGGGCGACCTGTAAATATGGCTCCAAGAACTATGCTGCAAACTCAATGTAAGCGCTTGGAAGATTTAGGAATGAAAGGGATGATGGCTTCAGAACTGGAGTTTTATCTCTTTGATAATCCATATGAAGCTGTATATGATCAAGGATTTAATGGACTTGTCCCCTCATCACCCTATCCAATTGATTATGATCTATTAAATACTGGGTTTAAAGATGATATTGTTCAGGAGATATGTAATAAAATAATTGATGCTGGCATTCCTGTAGAATCGAGTAAGGGAGAAACAGGATATGGTCAATATGAAATTGGTCTAAAATATTCCAGTTCCATTGAGATGGCCGACTGGCATATGGTTTACAAAAACGGTGCAAAAACTATTGCTAATTTAAATGGAAGTTCTGTAACTTTTATGGCAAAATATTCAGATAAAGATGCAGGTTCCAGCTGTCATATTCATACTAGTATTGTAGATATTAAAAGCGGTAAAAATGTTTTTATGGAGAATGGTGAAGAGAGTGAATTTTACAGATATTTTCTAGGTGGCCTTAACCTTTTGGCCGCAGATTTGTTCCTGTTTTTTGCACCTACTATTAACTCTTATAAACGATTTAGTAATGATTCTTTCGCTCCAACAAGAATAGCATGGGATTATGACAATAGAACTACAAGTTTTCGTATTGTAGGGGAGGGACAGGGATTCCGTATAGAAAACAGACTTCCTGGAGCTGATGCTAATCCCTATCTTGCATTCTCGGCTACTATTGCCGCAGGATTATATGGAGTAGAGAATAAAATAGAGCCTCCTGCTGTAAAAAAGGGTAATATTTATGCTGATGAATCTCTTCCAAAAGTACCAGGAACATTAAAAGAGGCATATGAAAATCTTGATAAATCAAAGATTGCCAGAGAAATATTGGGTAATGAAGTTGTTGATCACTATGTTAGACACGCAAAACTGGAAGTTGAAGATTATGAAAAAAATGTTTCAACCTGGGAGTTAAAAAGATATTTCGAAAGGATATAAATATTCATTGTGTTATCCGTACATACGTAGGGGCGATTCATGAATCGCCCCTACGTATTCCACCGTTTACGAACCATATCCAGCATATCTTCCGGTACATTGGTCACAATCCCGTCCACACCCATGTTTATATATTTTTCTGCCTTTTCAGGATCATCTTCAGTCCATGTTACAACAGTATAACCCTCAACTTTTTTAGCAAAAAACATACTAAAAGGGTTTATCTGATGTCTTGTTGGTTTTAGAATGTTGGGTTTACAAATATATTTACCTCCACCTGTTCTAAGATACCAGGGAAGTTCCTTCCATTTTGTATATATAACTGCTGTATTCAGTTGGGGGTTTGCTTTTCTAACACCTAAAATTGCTATTGGGTTGAAGGAAGAAACAATTACCTGGTTTTGCATATTCCATTCTGCAATTTTTTCTACCAATTTTTTTTCAAGATCTCCATGTTGTTTATTTCTGTGTTTTATTTCAATATCATAATAGACTTTTGTTCCCATTAGTTTGAAAACTTCATCAAGAGTAGGAATCCTTTCATTTTTAAAAGAAGAACCAAACCAGGAACCTGCATCCAGTTTTTTAATATCTTCCAAATTCGTTTCAGATACAAGAGCATCCAAACCTGTTGTACGTTTAAGATTAAGGTCATGAATAACAACTATTTCACCACTTTTGCAAAGATGTACATCCAGTTCTAATCCCGGTATATTATTATCAAGTACTTTTTGAAAGGAAGCCAGGGTGTTTTCCGGTGCAGCTTTTGAACAACCTCTATGGCCAAAAAGCAGTGGGTATTGAGCAAAATCAAAGGGTTTTTTATTTCTATCTTTTCTTTTCATTTGTGCTCCTTTAAGAGAGACTTTTTAAGATAATTACAATAATAAATATTCTGCCGTATAAATACTCTCCTTTTACAATACAGTCAAGCTGTAATTACTTCATTTTTTGTAAAAAATAATTATATTGTTCTGAAATTAAAATTATACTATAATATTAAGATATGAATCTTAAAACTCATAAACTTTTGTTTAATATTATTGCTCCAGGATATAACTGGTTTTTCAAAAGCCAAACCAGAAATTATAGTGATCTTTTATCAAAATATATTGATAAACTGGAAATACCTAATAATTGCCGTATACTTGATGCAGGCTGTGGTACAGGAGCCCTCTCCCAGGCATTGGTTAACAGGGGTTACCAGGTTATTGGTGTAGATATGGCTAAAATGATGATGCATTATGGATCCAGAAGAGGTCTTGATTGCAGATATGGCAATATTATCGATGGATTGGATTTTGAAGATAAATCCTTTGATCTTGTTGTATTTGCCTTTGTAGCTCATGGATTGGACAGAGAAAAACGTAAAAAGATTTTTACTGAAGCTTCCAGACTGGCCAGAAGTAAAGTCTTATTTCATGATTACAGCTCTGAGAGAAGTAGAATAACAAATATAATTGAATATATTGAGGGTGGAGATTATTTCAATTTTATTAAAACCGGATTGGAAGAGATGGAATCTGTTTTTTCCAGGGTTGAGGTTATTAAAATTAAGAAGTATACAAATTGGTATATATGTACACCATAGAAAAGTCCTGCAAAATCAATAAATGTTAATAGCTCTATAATTTTTGACTCAATAGTAAATGTGTGGTATTTTGAGTTAATAGGAGAATAAACAAACTATGCCTGTAAAAAATAGGTTACGTAGAGATAACTTAATTAGAATCTTAGAATCTCTGTGGCTTTATCCCAACAAAAGCCGTGCTGATCTGGCCAGAGAGTTAAGGCTCGATCGTTCTACTGTTGGTGTAATAATAGACAAAATGATTGAGCTGGGAATTCTTGAGCAGCATGCAGATGATTTTACAGGCCCAAAGGGCGGGCGCCCTCCTATTCTTCTGAATATTGTATCAGGTTATGCATATAGTATTGGTGTAGAACTTACATATCCCCATATTAGACTTAATGCTGTTGATTTAAGTGGTAAATTTTTGGGATCCAGAGATATTCCCATTAAAACTTATGGACCTCAATCAATTGATACTCTGGCAGTTGAAACAGCCAGGCTTAGAGCTTCTCTTGATAGCTCATTTACCAGTGGCCCAGGTCTCGTAACCATAGGGATAGGAGTCAGCGGTGTTGTTGATGATATAGATAAAGAGATTATTTTATCTGATGCTCTTCATATTACAACCCCCTTATCTGTAGCAGAACCCCTTGAAACAGTGTTGCAAGTGCCTATTACCCTTCTGAATGATGCACAGGCGAGTGTTTTACGGGAAGCAGGTCTTCGCCGGAAGCAGGAATTGCTATTAATTCAGGTTGAATTTCGTTCTCAGGGTTCTCTTGAAGATATTGGTATTGGAGTTGGATTGGTAATACGAAATCAATTAATTCACGGTAGATCCATCAGGCATCTTCTTGGCCCAGGGGACAGTGAAAAATCAGAAAGTATGGATCAGTTTATCGAGGATCTTGGGCATTCTCTTGCTTTGGTTGCAAATGTGACAGGTATTGATGAAATTGTTCTTGGAGGTGGAGAAGAGATTCTTGAACCTTTGGAGAGTTCAATTGCACTGCATGCTACACGACAAGGTCTTGATGGAAAAAATTATATCAGTATAAGTCGTGTTTCAGGGGGAGGGGATGCTGTTGCTTCCGGAGCAGCATATGCAGCCTTGAAATTTCTTTTTTCATCTCTTTCTTTTCCACTGTATCTGTCTGAGACAAGTTAATATTTTCCAGAATATATTGTTGATATATTTATTTGATAGACAATGGAGTTTTCTTACATAATGGTGGTATGAGAAAAGACAATATGATTTATGAGATTATTGATAATGAAATAAAAAAAGAGACATTCCCTGGAATTGTTATTCTTGTAAGAAAAAAAGGAAATATAGTCTTTCAGACGGCAGCGGGGAAAAGGCAGATTTACCCGGCTCCTGAAAATATAACTCCTAATTCGGTTTTTGATCTTGCTTCTTTGACAAAACCATTAGCTACTACAATTACTGCACTCTCAGTTTTGGAAAAGGAGCATATTTCTCCACTTCTAACAATTGGGAAATTTATTCCTGATCTTTCAAAAGAAACTTCTGATGTGACCCTGCATCAGTTATTTACACATACTTCCGGGCTAGCCCCTGGTCCGGAAATATTCAGGCTATTTCAAGAAGAGGATGATATAGATCAGGAAAAAGCCCTAAATCATCTCTTTTCGCTTACTCCAACAATTAAGCCAGGCACACAGGTTGTCTATAGTTGTACAGGATATATGCTCCTTACACAAATTTTAGAAAGAATAACAGGGGGGAAATTACCGAATCTTTTTACAGATCTTGTGATTTCACCCGGATCTATCAGCGGGCTAACATTTAAACCCCGAATGGAATCAGACAATATTGTTGCCACAGAATACTGTCCCTGGCGAAAGAGATGGATAAAAGGTGAAGTTCATGATGAAAACGCTTTCTGTTTTAATGGAGTAGGTGGAAATGCCGGATTGTTCGGGCATGCATCAAGTGTTTTGGAATTACTCAGTTTGTTCAGGGATGGTGGAGTTCTTAATGGTATTCAAATTTTATCGGAAGAGAGTGTGCGTCTAATGACTTCGAATCAGACTCCCGGTTTTTCGCCTAAAAGGGCCTATGGATTTCTGATGCAGGATAAGGGCTCCATGGCAGGTCCTGATTTCAGTCCAAATGCTTTTGGCCATACAGGGTTTACGGGTACAAGTGTATGGATTGATCCGGACAGGGAGCTTGAATTCGTGATTCTAACCAATAGAGTTCATTTTGGAAGAAATACAAACAGTGATAAGATCAAATCCTTTAGGAAAAGAATACATTCCGCTCTTGTTAGAGAGTTTTCTTCTACCAGATATTAAGAGTGTTGCTAATCTTGTAATAAAAAAATTGATATTTTACTTGACATATAGGAAATTTGAAGTAATATGGTTTGTAGGAATCACAACAAACCTGTTTGTGGTTAAATTATAGGAGGAGAGTATGAAAAAAAATCTAGTTATCTGTCTATTGGTTTTAATGGCAGGATCTATGGTGTTTGCGGGTGGCAGCAGCGAAAGTGATGCCAAAGAAGAAAGTTCTTCAAAGGTTGAGCTTAATTTCTGGTCCTGGAGAACAGAGGATGTAGATATTTATAATGAGCTGATTGACATTTTCGAAGCTAAAAATCCAGGAATCGAAGTTAATTTTACAGCTTATAAGAATACTGAGTATAATACGATTCTTTCTGCTGCCATTAAAGGTGGGTCGGGACCTGATATTATACATCTAAGAACCTATGGAAGTCTTGAGACTTTAGCTAAACCCGGTTATCTAATGCCTTTGGAAGACAAAGTTCCGGAACTGTCAGGATTCGGTGAAACTGTACTTTTAGGAGCTACAAGTGCTAGCGATGGGGAAATTTATGGAGTTCCATTTGCCAGTCAAACATTAGTAATTTACTATAACAAAGCAATTTATGCCGAACTGGGGTTGGAAATACCAGAAACATGGGATGAATTCCTCGCCAATCTGGATGCAGTTAAAGCCGCAGGTTATACAGGATTGGCTAATGGTGGAAAAGATGGGTGGACTTTAGAAATACTACAGGGAGTTATTTGTCCTAATTTTTATGGCGCCAATGATTTCTTTAATGAAGTTGTAGCAGGGGATACAGACTTTACAGATGATCGTTATAGGGGTTCTCTTGAAAAGCTTCTGGAACTTCGTCCCTACATGCCTGATAATTTTATGGGAATAGCCTATACAGATATGCAGATGTTGTTTATTAACGAAATGGCCGCTCATTTTATCGGCGGTAGTTGGGAAGCAGGATATTTCGGTAAAGAGAACACTGCTCTGGATTTTGATGTTTTTGCAGGTCCTGTTGCAAAGAAAGGTGATACCCGTTATGTGAGCTCTTTTGCTGATAGTTCCTTTGGTATGTCTGCAGATACACAAAATTCTAAAGAGGCAACTGCTTTTCTCCGTTTTATGGCCAGTACTGAAGCAGGTCAGTTTCTTACTGATAAGCTAACTATGAAATCAGATGCACCAGGTGTAGTTTTTTCAGATCCTTTTCTGGGAAGAGTTGGTGATCTAAATGAGAACAACACTCCGTATATAATGCTTGTTGGATTTCGTTATGACAAACCTACTGGTTCTGAGCTTCTTCAAAGTTTGCTCCAGGGAATGATGGCTGATTCTATTAACAGCACTGAAGTGGTTAGTCAGGTTCAGGAAGGTGTATCCAGCTGGTACAAACCTTTCCAGGATTAATTTTATTTCAATTATTAATAAACTCCGAATCCGTAAAAGGATTCGGAGTTTATCTTATAAACAGGATTAAATAATGAAAAATCAAGTTAATAAGACTTTTTGGATATTGTTTTTTATACTTCCAGGTTTGCTTATAGTAACAATATTTATTATTGCCCCGCTGTTTATGTCAATGTTCAACAGCATGTATTCCTGGGTGAGTATTGACAGAGATCGCTGGGTAGGATTTGAAAACTTTGTTAAAATTTTTACTAAGTACCCTTACCAGGACAGATTTTTTAATGCTATAGGAAATAATGTTCAGTGGTTTATGACAACAATGTTTGTCCAGAATACTATAGGTCTTCTTTTCGGGTATCTTCTTTTTAAAAGAATTTATGGATCTGAAATATTTCAGAGAGTCTTTTTTATTCCGGTCTTATTTTCGGTTGTAGCAGTAGGTTTTCTGTGGGGCTTGTATCTCAATCCCAATATGGGTGTTGTAAACAGGCTGCTCAACGATATGGGTCTGGGGCAATGGGCTATGGCATGGTTGGGAGATGAGAAACTTGCTACTCCAAGTATTATTGCAGTAAATATATGGAGGTGGGTCGGTTTTCCAACTCTTGTTTTTTATGCAGGTTTTAATTCAGTGCCAATGGAAACTGTTGAAGCAGCTTATATTGATGGTGTTGGTGAATGGAGGCTTTTCTGGAAAATAATGTTTCCTCTTATAATGCCTGCAGTGACAATTATTACTGTTTTGACATTAATAGGCAGTCTGAATGTATTTGAGCAGGTCTATACAATGGCTGGTCTTGATGGCGGGCCTTTTTATTCGACTGATACTCTTGGAACGTTATTTTACAGAACAGCTTTTGGAGGGATTGATACAGGATTACCTGAAATAGGTATAGGATCGGCAATTGGTGTTGTTATTTATGTTCTTACTTTCGGAATAAGTGCTTTCAGTATTGTTGCTTTAAGAAAGCGGGAGGTGGAGTTATGATAGGAGATCTTCGATTTCGTAATAGTGGGATTATCGGTAAAGCTTTGATTGTAATTTTTTTGATTTTGATGATAGGCTATTCAATACTTGTTCTCTTCCCCTTGTTTAATATGATTATTTCAAGTTTCAAGACAACCCGGGAAATTTTCAAGGCTCCTTATGCTTTGCCTGAAATTTGGAAATTTAGCAACTATATGGAGGTCTGGAACAAGGGTGGTTTTGGAGGATACTTTTTTAACAGTATTATAATAACTTCACTTTCAATTGCAGTTGTTCTGTTGTTTGGATCGATGGCCGCTTTTGGTATAGCCCGATACCGGTATCGTTTGTCTAATCTGGTTTATCTCATTTTTCTGGCAGGAATTATGCTTCCATTAAAAGCAGCTATTATACCATTGTTTTTGCTTATTCGGGGGATTGGGCTGATGAATACCCGGTTGGCCCTTATGTTAATTTTTACAGCTATGAGTATGCCTGCAACAGTATTTATTTTGGCTGGATTTATGCGTACAATTCCAGGGAGCCTGGAGGATGCAGCCAGAATTGACGGGTCTAATGATCTTGGAATTTACTGGCGGATAATTATGCCGCTGACAACTCCGTCAATAGCACTTGTAACTATATATAATGCAGTACCCATCTGGAATGATTTCTTTTTCCCTCTGGTTTTTATACAGTCTGATAAGTTAAAACCTCTGCCTTTGGGTATGAGCGTATTTTTTGGTCAGTATCAGATTAGTTGGCATCTTTTGTTTGCTTCACTTTCTGTAGCAATACTGCCCATGTTAATTCTGTACCTATTTATGTCCAAATATTTTATTAGAGGAATGACTGCAGGCGCTATCAAGTGATGACTGGAATTTAAAATTTAATACAGCAATAGAGGAAACAGTGAAAAAACAGTCTGAATACTATAAATATACACTCGATACTGATTTAAGGCAAAAAGCTGAAAAAGAAGCAGCCAGGTTTAAAGAGGAGGAAACTCAATTTCAGCTTGGCCATTTACCCACAGAGCAATCTCATCCTGTTACTGTCGATTTCAGTCAGATAGCTCAGAAGCAACCTGAAAATGGTATAAAACTTCTTTTAGAAGTTGATAAAGATCTTCCTCCAGTGGCTCGTAAGATATTTTCAAGTAAATCATATAATGAGCTTGTTAATGCATTTCAATTTGCTATTGCCAATAATAAAAAAGTCTGTTTTTCAGGATGCGGCAGTACTGGCCGTCTTTCAATGATGCTGGAAGAGATGTGGCGTCAATACTGGGAAGATTTTGCTGATGTTTCTCCAGGTTATGCAGCAAGAAATCCTGAATCTGATGATATATACCTTAGTAGAGCAAACCTTGTCTGTAGTATAATGACCGGAGGTGATCGGGCATTAATTCGTGCTGTGGAGAATTTTGAGGATTACACAGCTTTTGGAAGGCGTCAGGTAGCAGATCTTAATTTATCAAAAGGAGATTTATTAATAGCTATATCAGAAGGTGGTGAAACCTCTTCTGTTCTTGGAACAATAGAGGAAGCTCTGACTAGAGGTTGTCAGGTGTTTTTTGCTTTTAATAATCCTGTTTCTATTCTTACAAGTACAGTAGAGCGATCCAGACGAATAATTGAGAATAAAGATGTTGTTATTCTGGATCTATATTCCGGATCAATGGCTCTTTCCGGATCCACCAGAATGCAGGCTACAACACTTGAAATGTTAATAATAGGTTCTGCAATAGAGGAATCTATACTAAAAGATTCAGGAGAAAAGATAATCTCATTTGACCGTCAGAAACAGATAACCCTCATGGACGGAATATTAGAAAGCCTTAGTTCTCCGGAGTTACTAACTATTATGGCTGATCTGGCTGTTAGGGAAAGTGATATCTATAGAGCCGGGGGAAGAGTAACCTATTTAGCTTCAAAATTTTTGCTGGATATTTTTAGTGATACAACAGAAAGATCTCCTACTTTTATGCTTCCACCCTTTAGGCCGGAAGATGATAAGGATGCTCCTGTATCCTGGGCATATGCAAAAGATCCAACCAGATCAAGTAAAGAAGCCTGGTTTGATATGCTTCGTCATGCTCCTCGTGGCCTCGACTGGAATAGTGATGATTATAAGGCTATGGGTGCTCCCCGGGCACTTATTGATAATCCCCCATCTCTTGGCAGCAGTGAAATTAATAGGTATTTTATTGGGAATGAAGTAGATAAAAGCCGAACAGAAAAGGAACCTTACCTGTTACTTCAAATTCTGGTTGGAAATGTTCAATCTAATATACAGCGTGATAATAATACCTTATGGATAGGAAGCCCTGAATATAATAATAAAGAGGACGATGGGGTTATTTACTTTCCTATTGAACTTCCAGACTCTCCAATCTATTTGTGGCATCATATTGCTGTAAAATTAATTCTAAATACTATTAGTACAGCATCTATGGGAATAATGGGGCGTATCCGGGGGAACTGGATGGTTCAGCTGGATCCTACCAATAAGAAACTGGTTGACAGGGGTAGCCGGATTATTTCTCAGCTAACAGGCATTTCTTATTCCAAAGCCTGTGAAGAACTACATCTTTCAATTCTGGCTCGTGAGGAATTGCAGAAAGAGGGTGGAGATACTACTACCTCTCCTGTTGAGGATGCTCTTGACCGCCTAAGCCTTACTACATAACTTTCCCAGGATTCATAATACCTTTACTGTCAAATGTACTTTTTATCCCGGCC
>JAOZPU010000013.1:0-9911 GCA_029932585.1 Spirochaetia bacterium
CCTTTGGTTGCATAGGCGAGCAGGAAGCTTGCTTCCGACCAGCCTTTGGTTGTATTTGAGATCGTTCCTCAGGACTTCGTCCTTCCGGTACGACTCATTGGCGAGCAGTCAACTTGTTGACGACCAGCCCTTTATAATATCCTGCATCATATCATTTATACTAAAAAATCCATTTTTATCCATAATCCATTCTCCGGCAGAAACTGCTCCGGATGCGAAACCTTCACGCCCTCTGGCTGTATGTTTTAGCTCTATAGTATCAACAGGGCTATCAAAAGTTAATATATGTGTTCCTGGAATACTTCCACCTCTGGTTGAAGATATATGAAGTTCTTCCGGGTTAATTTGTCTTTTAAGCTCTTTAGAAATTATAACTGTTTTTCTATCAATTTCATTTAGAACTATGTCACCTATCATAACTGCTGTACCTGATGGGCTGTCAGCTTTTTTATTATGATGAAATTCATGGATGAATGGGTCATATTCAGAAAATGAGTTCATAATCTGGCTCGTTTTTGCTACAATTGCAAAAAAGATATTAACTCCTAATGAAAAATTCCCTGACCATATAATTGCAGAACCATCTTTTGAAGCAAGTTTCTGCATAACACTCATATTATCATACCATCCGGTTGTTCCCATTACTAATTTTTTACCTGCCAGACAAACTTTTTCAGCATTCTCCATTGCAGTTTGTGGAATAGAGAAATCGATAACTATATCTGTGTTCTCAAGTATTTCCTCTGAGAGATTTTTATTACTTGCTTCCGGCTCTATGGGATCTACCGTGGCCGTAATAAAGTGGCCTCTTTCTTGTGCCTTTTTCTCTATTATTTTTCCCATTTTCCCATAACCGGAAATTACTATATTCACAATAAACCTCTCCTGTTTACAGTTTGATGTAATTAATGTATATTATTATACTAATTTTACAAATATGTCTATATATAAACAAAAAGTTTTTATAATAACATATGGTTTGAAGGGGTTTATATGGAATCAGTCAGCAGCATGGTTAAATATCTATTAGAAAATAAACCCTTTTTGCTGGATGCGTTAAGCCGGGGAATCTTAAGCCTTGGAAATCTTGCATCGGAATTTAAACCTGATATTGAAAAATCATTAGGCAAGGAAATAAAAGAAACTGCAATTGTTATGGCATTAAGAAGGTATGGAGATGACATTCGTGAGCATCGGGATATTGCTGTTTCTTCCCCTATTACAGGGGAAATTCTAATGAAAACAAATATATGCGATTTTAATGTACAAAAATCTACTAATCTTCTAAGTAAGCTTAAAAATCTCTACGAGATGGTTAATATTGAACGTGGTGATTTTTTAAATATTATTGTTGGAAATAATGAGGTTAGTATCTCAGTTAGTGAAAAGTATTATAATAAAATTGAAAATTTTCTTGTTAATGAAAAACTATTTAGCCAATCCCGGGGATTAGTTTCCTTGACTGTAATTTTTGATGGAGATTTTTTACATACTCCTGGAATTGTTGCTCAGGTAATGCATAGTTTTGCATGGGAAAATATAAATATATTTGAAATTGTTTCTACAATGACAGAACTTACATTTGTAATTGAAAATAAAAATTCAATAAGAGGATATGAGGTTCTTCAAAAATATCTGGAACATATGCAGAATGGCTAAAATAGCCTTTTTTTAGTTTTAATTTTGACTCGAAAACTGGCTCCAGCTATATCACAGGCATATTTTACTTCTGTTTCAACATCTTTAGATGAGATTAGATCAACAGTACCGTTTTGCACACTAACAGTAATACTTTTTATTTCAGAGATATTTTGAAGTGCTTTTTTTATTTTTTCTCCTTTATCAGAAGAAAGACCATCTATAATATAACTGTACTGTTTTGATTTCGCCATAAATTAAGCATATAATATTTTATTAATAATGAAAAGAGAAAAAAATAAGCAAATTAGTTGAAAAAATAGACTTTAAGAGTTATTGTATTGTTTAGATTGATTAAAGATAAACAGGAGAAAAAAAATGAAAAAAATTACAATTGCTTTATTGATTGTCATGGTTGCACTATTTGCAATTTCATGTGCATCTGCACCAGCACCAGCAAAAGTTGTTGAACCTAAAAAATCAAATTTACCTGATTTTGTGATGAATCCTCCACTGGCAACAGATGCTATTTATGGTGTTGGTTATGCAAAACAGTCTAGTATGGCTCTTTCTATAAAAGTGGCAGAGACGAATGCCCGGGCAGATATTGCCAGCCAGATTCAAACAACTATTCAGGAAGCTATTACATCTTATGCACAGGAAGCCGGAGTTGATGATAATACTCAATTAATTAGTTTTGTAGAGACTATAACAAGACAGATTACAGACCAGACTTTAAGTGGTGCTTCTCCTAAGAGCAGAGTTCCTATGGATGATGGTGGTGTTTGGGTACTGATGGTTTATGGTAAAGAAGCTTTAATTGAGTCTTTCAATGAAGTTGCAGAAGAATTTGAAAGAAATGAAGATGCAGCTTTTGCAGAATTTAAAGCATCACAGGCTATTGATAAATTAGATTATCAGCTTGCAAATAATCCTACAGTATCAAAACCAGTAGAATAGAATTTGCAGTTTAATATGAAAAAGCTGTTCTTTTATATGGAGCAGCTTTTTTTTGCTTTTATATAGAAAAAATATAGAAAGTATATTACTATTCTTTCATGAAACTTATTTTTAATTCTTTAACAATAGTAATTATTTTATTCAGCTTTCAGTTTAGTTCCTGTAGATCGATTCCCATTAAACCTATTGAGGATACTCAAATTATAGAATTAAATAAAAGTAAAACTGTTGTAGTAGATGGGGTCATAGATTTTACATTACCGGAATATAAATTTCTTTGGGATACAGCACCAGTAAATGGGAAACTATTATTTTCTTCTTTTGTTCCAAGAATGGCTTATAGGGACGAGGAGCTAAGTAAGGCTATAACTGAATGTGCCCGACAAGTATCTATTCTATATAATTCAAAAGTTGATGCAAAATTTGCTGTTAAGAGTAATAATAGAGATTTAGGTTATCTTGAAGAAATTAATATTCAGTATGATAAAGCTCTTGCAAAAGATTTTGAATCTAAAATAATTGTTAGATCCCATTATATGGACAATGAAGGTACATATGTACTGGCAGAAATTGATGGAATAAAATTTAAAGGGAATTTTGTTGATAATCCTACTTCAGAAGGAGAACCTGATTGGCTCTATAATGTTCCGGTTGTTCCCGGTTATCTGGTAAGTATTGGTTCTGTTCAGCGTAGCAGGTATAAAATTGATTCCATTCGTTTGGCAGATGAACAGGCTATGGCAAATCTGGCAAAACAGGTTTCAGTAGTTGTTAAAGCAAAGCGTGCTGATCGGGATTCTGAAATTTCCGGGTCAGCTTTTAAAGAAACTAATTATGAAGTTACATCAACTTTTATGAGGGGCTTTTATGTCCTTGGTCGCTGGAGCACAGATAATGGTAATACTTATCATTCCCTTGCAGTTTGTCCAGCTAGCCAATAGTAGGTATAATACTTAAATCACTTTAATTAGGGAGAATTAGAATATGAAAAAACTTTTATTAATAGCAATTACAACATTATTTATTTTATCCTGTGCCACTGGTGGAAAGCCTGCAGTACAGGATCCAAATCGTCCGGAATGGATGGATAATTATCCTGCCAGTGATGCTTACTATATTGGTATTGCAGGCTCCAATACTGGAAATGAGGCCGAGGATCGTAAAACTGCAGAAGCTGGTGCCCGATCGAATGTTGCTGCTTCAATTTCGGTAGAAATTCATAATGAGATTACAGTTCTTACTAAAGATGATTCGAATGGTAATTATTCCACTTCTACAGTTGATGAGATAACTGCAGTAGTAGAAAAGAGCCTTTCCGGGGTTGAAATTGTAGATACCTATTATTCTGAAGAAGCTGGCTCCTGGGTATACATGCAACTTTCTAAATCTGAGTGGGAACGGATAAAAAAAGAGGAGATGAATGCATTAATTTCACGAATAAAGGAATTTCTTACTCCTGTTCTTAATGATTTTGACAGACCTCTTGTTACAAGAATACAGGAACTTATAAAAGCACGTAATCTTATTAAAGAATCACCATATTCCGGATTCCTTAAAACTACATTTCTTGGTGAAGATGGATCTTTAATTGATATAGTAGATAATATCCTTAAACAGCACCTGGATTCAATCTATTTAAGTGTCAAACCCGAAAGCCTGGAGGTCGAGACAGGACAGTCCGCAGCTTTTTCTATTGCAATGAATTCAAATATATCTTCCCGTATTGGTAATATGCCTTTCTCTTTTATATCTGATGGAGGAGCAAGCATCTTAAGTTCGTTAACTGATCAAAATGGGAATTTTGACAGTGAAATTAAATCCGATGAACTAATAATGGGTCAAAACCATTTAACTCTTACTATAGATAGAGAAAAAATTGGATTTGACGAATCATTAAAAAATATGATTTTACCCGAGAAAGTTATAATTGTAGATGTTCAGACAGTTTCAATAGGCCTTGAGGTCACAACCCCTGAAGGAATAGATCTATATGGTGCCAGTGGAACTGTAAAATCATTATTCTCATCTCGTAACCTTCCATTTAAAATAGGTTCAGTCGATACTCCATTCATAAAATTTGATATAAGAATTTCAGATTTCCCAAAATACATTGAAGGAGCACCTGATATGGCTCAGGCAAGCGCAGTAATCTCTTTGGTAAAAAGAGGAAAAACTGTCTACAGTTATGAAAGTGATCAGTTTAAAGATGGGGGCTTAACACCGGAACAGGCTCATGACAGAGCCTTTGGGAAATTGATAAAAGGTCTGGAACTATCAGAAGAATATGTAAAAGGGATTGTAGAAGCCCTTTCCTTAAACTAGAAGTTTTATAAATAATATGAACCAGACTCAAGTGAAAGATATCCTTCTTCAACTGAAGGGGGATATCCAGGAATTTACTGTAATATTTTCCGGTAAAAAAAGTACTAAAGTAGATGGCCTTTATAAGCCTCAGACAAGAGAAATTATAATTCATAATAGAAATACAGAAGATCAGAATGCTATTATTTATACTGCAATTCATGAATTTGCCCATCATGTGCATATAAGCTCTTCAATTGTTCCAGTTTCAAGAAGGGCCCATACAAAAGAGTTTTGGGCGATACTTCATGGTCTTATGAATAAGGCTGAAAAACTTGGAGTTTATTTTAATAAGTTTAAAACAGAAAAAGAATTTCAAACTATTACGTTAGAGATTAAGGATAAATTTATTCTTAAAAATGGCGAAATAATGAAAGATTTTGGAAAGCTCCTTTTGCAAGCTTATAATCTATGTAATAAGTATGATATGAATTTCGACGATTACGTTGATAGAGAACTTGGCCTTGGCAGGACAGCTGCAAAACAGATAATAGGGGTCTATAAGGAAGATATAAATCCTGTTGTTGGCTTTGAAAATATGAAAACACTTTCCAGAATAAAACCGGGAGAGGATAGAATTAGGGCAGAAGAGGCTTTTTTAAATGGAAGCAGCCCGGATTCTGTAAAAAGTCAATTTACGGCAAATACTTCGTTAGAGATCGATCCGGTTTTACGCCTTCAAAAAGAGAAACAGAGAATTGAACGTAGTATAGCTAATTATAGTAAAAGACTGGCTGAAATAGAAAATAGTCTAATTCAAATGACTGAAAATTAATAATAAAAGATTTTTAAGAACTCTTTTATTTTTTGCTGGAGATGCGAATGAACGAAATATTGTGGATTTCAATGCTGATAATAAATTTTGGGGCAATCCTTTTAAGTTACCGTATTTGGGGAAAAACCGGACTCTATTTATGGATACCTATTGCAGTTATTGTTGCTAATATTCAGGTAACAAAAACAATTGAACTATTTGGATTTACAGCCACCCTTGGTAATATAGTATATGCTACAAGTTTTTTGGTTACAGATATTTTAAGTGAAAATTATGGGAAAAAAGATGCAGCCAGAGCAGTTGGAATGGGGTTTTTTGCTCTTATTATGATGACAATTTTAATGAATATTGCTCTGTTTTTTATTCCCGATTCCAGTGATTTTGCTCAGGGAAGCCTGACTACAATTTTTAGTTTAATGCCTCGAATTGCATTAGGCAGCCTTGCTGCTTATGGTTTTTCTCAACTTCATGATATCTGGGCCTATGACTTTTGGAGAAATAAATTTCCTTCCAGAAAATTTATCTGGTTACGTAATAATTTAAGTACTATGGTCAGTCAATTGCTGGATACCTTAATTTTTACTCTTATTGCATTTTGGGGTGTGTTTGAAATATCAATTCTTATTGATATTATGATAACAACCTACTTGCTTAAATGGCTTGTTGCATTACTTGATACACCATTTATTTATATTGCAAGAGGTTGGCATGACAGGCGGATTGTGGATGTGTAATGATCAAATCTTCTATTTCTGCACAACTCCAGCATGATTATCCGGATTTTAAAATATATTTAGATGTAAAAAATAGGATGATAATTGCAGATCATCATAAACTGAGCCTTCTAACTAGTTCCAGAGCTCTTGAAAATATAAATATTTTTTCCCGTTCAGGTAAAAGTTTCTATCAGGCGATAGTACAGCTTCTTTATTCTAATTTTAATATTGTTCCAAATAAAGAAAGTTATGCAGATACTCTTATTATTCTAAAAGAAGATTTGGATAAATACAAAGTACAAAAGTTAGCAAAGGAATATGGAATAGGATTTTTAGAAGATGAAGAAAATATTCTTGCCATTGAAGTAGATGATGGTATTGAGAAAAATTTTCTTTTAGAAGACGATAATAATTTTGAACAATACTCAGAAGATACTAATAGTAATTTCGGTGTTCTTGAAGAATTGGATTTTGATGCTCAGATTACATATCTTGAAAAAGGTATTGAATTCTACTCTACAATGGAAGAATCAGAGTCTGTAGCTGAAGAAACAATAGTTGTAGAGCAAAATAAATCAAATAAAGAATCTGGAAAATTGAAAACTTATATCAAACAATTAGTAAAATGGATTCATAGAATTTAACTATTTAAGTACACACTTCTTACGTAAAAGCTCGAGTGTTTCAGCAGTTCCGGAAATAAAGTGATCAGGAGCTTTAGTTCTATCTGCTAAAGCCTTGTAGTCTATTTTCCCTTCTGAATAGTATTCCATATCAAGACCTGCTTTTTTAATAAGTGCATGGGCAGCAGTAATATCCCAAATATAACATGGGGTAATTAATGAACCTTTTACATCACTATGAATAAGAGTTCCAATTATATTAATTATTGCGCTTCCGGCGACCCTAAGTTTACTATTATAGGTACTACAATCAAAGAACCTATGGAGCCCTGACCCTATCATTAGTTGATTTCTTGTAAGATTTTTTTCAGAGAGATCCAATTCTGAAATATCAAGATCTTTACCATTTAGCTTTATCTCTCCACCAGGGCAAAGGGTAAGTAGATTACCGCCTTCTTCTGCAGTTCCCCATCGTGGAGCATAAACAATTGCTCCAACAGGTTCATAACTGGAATTTAGTATTCCTACTGCCAGACACCAGCCAGGCATCCCCTGACTGTAGGAGTCTGTGCCGTCAATAGGGTCCAATGTAAATATCCATTCACTACTATTTGTATTCTGTAAAGGAAGAGGATTTTCTTCACTAATTATTACAGCATCAGGAAAATATTCCTTTATTTTATCTGTAATAAGTTTATCCAGTTCTGTGTCTGTTTTTGTAAGAATTGAACCATCTTTTTTTATACCTCTGGAAACTTTGTTCTGCCGGGCAGCAGCATATTTCCCTGCAGCCATTACATCCCGTACAAGATTATTAAAAGCAAATTCCATTTTATATTCCTTTCATTTCAGCAAATGCCAGTAGTACTTCAGGATCAATAAGACCCAGTTCCATTGCAATTATTCCAAAGAGACTGTCATTGCCTTCTCTTTGTACTTTTAATACAGTTTCCACATCTCTAAGAGACATAGCTTCGGCTCTTATTAACCATTCACCAATTTTTTCGTCATTATTTATTGTTTCCATTCAAAACCCCACTATATGCAGATAACAATTTTCAGTATAGTGTATATTTACAAACTACACAATCTGGAACGAAACTTTGAATATAAATAATAATATAACTGGTCATAAAAAAATATTAATTCCAATTCTAATTTTTTTTGCTGTAATATCACTTTCAGCAGATCCTGTTCTTAATGCGAAATCTGCGATTTTAATAGATAGTCAAACAGGAACTATTCTTTTTGAAAAAAATAGTAACTTATCTATACCTCCTGCTTCAATGACTAAGTTAATGAGTCTGTATGTTGTTTATAAAAAGATAGGGGAGGGGGTAGTTTCAAAAAATGAAATTATTCGTATAAGTAAAAATGCAGATTTTCGATCACTTCCTCCCCATTCCTCTCTTATGTTTCTCGAAGAAGGTCAGGAAGTAACTATTGCAGATTTAATGCTTGGTATGGCGGTTCCTTCTGGTAATGATGCAGCTATTGCTATTGCGGAAAGAATTGCAGGTAGTGTCGAAGGTTTTGTAAGACTCATGAACCAGGAAGCAGAAAAATTGGGTCTAAACTCTATTCATTTTGAGGATGCCTCTGGTTTAAGTTCAGAAAATAGAGTTACAGCTGCAGATTTTGTACAATTTTGTTCTGA
Organism: Spirochaetia bacterium; assembly: GCA_029932585.1. Classification (GTDB taxonomy): domain Bacteria; phylum Spirochaetota; class Spirochaetia; order B11-G9; family B11-G9; genus JAJRQE01. The sequence continues at coordinate 8,731 of JAOZPU010000013.1, forward strand.
ATATATAAACAGGTTTCCTGAAGCTCTTGATGAACTTCATTCTGTAAGTTCTTTTACTTATCCAAAAGAAAAAAACTGGAAGGCCAATGGTACCTCTGTATACGGACCAATTACCCAGTACAATAGAAATAATCTTCTTACAACATATGTCCCTGTAGACGGGCTTAAAACAGGATACATTGATGAATCAGGATATAATATTGCTTTAACGGCAACTATGAATAACAATCAAAAAAGTAAAAGACGACTAATTGCAGTTATTCTTGGCGGTTTAGGAGAAAACAGCACTGAAGGCTCTCTGTTAAGGGCAATAGATGGAATAAATTTATTGTCCTACGGATTCTATAATTTCAGGACTATAAAAAGTGAAATACCTACAATAGAGTCTCCCAAAATATGGAAAGGAACAAAAACAGAACTTAAAATTAAATATCCTGAAATACCATTTATTACCCTCCCTTCGGATAAGGCCGTAATCCTTCGAGTAGATGTAATACTGCCCAATAATATCATTGCTCCTGTAAAAAAAGACGAGGTTATTGGCGAAATAATTCAATATGCAGACAAAGAGATAATCGGAAAATATAATATTACAGCAGCAGAAGATATCCCCAAAGGGAATCTTTTCATCCGATTATTGGATAGCATAAAAATCTTCTTCTTAAAATTATCCGGTGATTATTAATACACTGTAGGGGCATGTTGTGACTTGCCCTTCGTTGACCCATAATAAATCAAATAAAAAACACATCAATTCCCAGCCACAACCTTCCTCAACCAAAACGAATCTACAACCCCGGTTTTAATTTTCGTAATAATACCCTCCGGAGAAATAACCACCGTAGTTGGCAGGTTCCCTGCCCCATACATATTAGAAACCATCCCTTTTGTATCCAGAAGTATTGTGAAATTAATCCCATTTTCTTTCGCAAACGTAGATACGTAAGATCTTACATCTTTTCCTACACCAGGTTTTTCTGTTCCAGTAGCATTTATCCCCAAAAGAACAACCCTATCCCTATCCATCTTCTCATAAAAGCGATTCAAAGTAGGCAGTTCTGCCCGGCATGGCGGACACCAGGTTGCCCAAAAATTCAAAATAATCCATTTCCCCTTAAAATCATCAAGGGAAATTAAATCCCCACCAGTATCCATCAATTCAAAACCCGGCGCCACATCCC
>JAOZPU010000013.1:10011-16777 GCA_029932585.1 Spirochaetia bacterium
ATTCCGAACCATCCCGGAAATCAAAAACAAAGATGATGAAACAATTCCAGCCACCAAAAAAAACACAACAACCGGTTTCAATACATCAGGTACGGGCGATTCATGAATCGCCCCAACATCCCGAACAGATGATTCATGAATCGTTCCAATATGAATCACCCTAAAAAACATTTTAATTCCCAAATAAACAATTCCCAACCCAATACCCAACCCAATCCCAATAGAACCACCGGATGCATATAAAATAGAAATTGGATTAGAAATAATATCTGCCGGAGTCATTATAACGGGTAATAATTTCCATGTAAGAATTACAATTAAAAAGAAATTGGTAATTAAATCAGAAGAGAATTTTCGGGACTCTTTGTCTTTTTTAGTAACAATAGTTAATAAGATGCTTCCTGCTCCAATCCCTATTAGAATATAGAGAAGTGAAGTCCTTAAAACCAGAGGCCCCAGGGTTAATTGAGAATTAGTAAAAAAAATCATTATTATAACCTAGAGACGTAGCCTGGACGGAAGCAAGCTTCCTGCTCGGCTCTGCAACCAAAGCATTGCTACTTAATCCTATCAGACATAAAAGAATTAAATCCTTTTAAATCGAAAATTTCAAAATAATATGCACTTCCATCTTTTAAAAGAATTTGCGTAACATGTCTAAACAGTATTTTTATCAGTGAGGATACTTCTTTAAGGTCCTTTGGGTTCTTACCATTTTTTACAACTTTTACAGCCTGAGATAAATTAACCAGATTTATTTTTTGGATGTCCGAAACACTAATCTGGAATTTAAGTTTTACATATTCTTGTTTTTTACGAAAAAGAAGTAGCATAGTACTACTCTGTCGTTCGAAATCCTCAAAAATTAACCTGTCTCCAACAAAAAAGAGCAGTCCACCAAGATTTTTTGTACCCTCACCGGATTTTCCAAGAAACTGGGCATATGTTCTAAATTCCAGTTTACCACCATTTTCCAGTTCCATTTTAGCAAGAAGTTTATTACTTTCATCATCCATATCTACAACCTAAAGATAATCGACTTGATGGGTTATAGGTGATGACTTTTTAAGAACTTCACTTACTCCACAGTATCTATCCTGGGAAAGAACAATTGCTTTATCAACCTTTTTCCTGTTTAGATCATCAGAAGCCTTAAATTCATATACAATATGATAACTGGAATAATGTTTTGGGTGTTCTTCAGTGATATCAGATTCAACCCTTACGTTAAACCAGGATACTTTCTGACCCATTTTATTAAGAATAGAAATAACATCCATACCTGTACATCCTGCAAGTGCCAGCAGCATAAAAGGTTTAGGTCTTGGACCCAGATCTTTTCCTCCAACTTCAGGTGTTGCATCTATAACAATTTTATGTCCATCCATTACAGTTTCAAAGGCCATTTCACCTTTCCAACTGCATTCAACTTGTGATTTCATATTTTCCTCCAGTTTCGCTATAATATACTGTTTTTTGGTAGAAAGGCAATTGAATTTCTATGGGCTGGTCGCAACTTCGTTGCTGCTCGCCTATGCATCCTGTGACGTCTCCCCTTGTGTAAGGGCGAATACAAGATTCGCCCCTACGCAAGGGGGCGGGCTTTACGTTGCAATTCCTCCCGGATTTGTCAAACTGATCACATTTTGATTTCTGTGTAGAGACGCCCAATTTGGGCGTCTCTACACGGATTTAACACCCACGGTGCGGGATTTTCTCTGCAATCCCTGACGCGGTGGAATAGAATTGTATTTCGTGCTAACTTACACCTATGAACTATATACTTAAAGATTTTGGAAAACTACTAAAACAAAACCATCTTGCAATGCGCCGTCATTTTACCCCATTGGGAACAAATAGTTACCGGGTATATAATAAAAATATTTTATCATTGGCAATAACAGTAGATATTTATGGTTCTAATATTTATATTTTGGACTATAGAGAAGGTCCTGAAGCTAAAATTCCTTCTTCTGAAGAAATAATTGATACAGCTTCCCGTATGCTCTATGTAAAGATGGAACATGTTTTTTACAAAAACAGAAAAACAAGGAAAGGTCTCTCTCAGCATAAAAAACTTGATAATTCCGGCAACCTAACTGAGGTTAAGGAAAACGGTCTTGGTTTTTTAGTTAATCTTCATGATTATATAGACACCGGCCTGTTTATTGATCATCGAAGGACACGTGAAATAGTTAGAGATAGTGCAGGGGACAAACGAGTTCTCAACCTTTTTGCATATACAGCCTCTTTTTCTGTTTATGCAGCAGCTGGCGGAGCAAAATCTATAGATACAGTAGATTTATCAGCTAATTATAACCGTTGGGGAGAACAAAATTTTGAGTTAAATGGATTAGTAAGCGAAGAATACAGCTTTCATTCCTCAGATACAGCAGATTTTCTTGTAGATGCCCGTAATAAATTGAAAAGATACGATATAATTATAGTAGATCCTCCTACATTCTCTAACAGTAGAAAAATGGAAGGTATTTTTGATATTCAAAGAGATTATATCTCTTTAATAAAGGCATGTCTGGATCTTTTGGATAAAGATGGGTATATAATATTTTCTACAAATTATACAAAATTTAATTTTGATCCCAGTCGTTTTAAAAATATTCAGTTGGAAAATATTACAAATACAACAATTGATGAAGATTTTTCCAAAAAAAACAAACCCCACAGATGTTGGAAAATAGAAAAGAAGTTTATTTAATCAACAAATCTTTGCACAATATACAATGTAGGGGCCGGACTTGTCCCGCCCATTATCTATATGCCAACCCCATATATGTTTTACAACAACATCTTTACCACATCAAGATCATTTAATTTTATATATAATAATTCCAGTTGCTCTGCAAATTGAATTGTTACAGCAAATGAGTAACTAACATATTTCCCTGCATTACTATTTTTCTTTTTCCAGTTAGAAGAGGTCAGTTGAAGTGTAGCCAGTATTCCTTCTATTGCTGCTTTATGTTCCTCTTCTGAAAAATTGCTGAATGTTATTGCTTTCATTGCAACTCTTGCCGGATAGTCTACTTCTGTGTTTCCAAAAGGGTTATCTTTTATTTTGGGGTAATTCATGAATTACCTTTACGTGTATCGCCCTTAACAGAATTGTCTTTGATTTTCTGTGCTTTTGCTGCATCTCTTTGAAGCTTAGCCCAGGTATCTCTCATTGAAACAGTTCTATTAAAGACTGGTGCCCCGGGTTTTGAATCAACAGTATCTACACAGAAATATCCTTTTCTTAGAAACTGAAACGACTCACCAGGTTCTGCTTCTTTTAGAGATGGCTCCAGTTGACATTCAGAAATAACTTCCAGGGAATCCGAGGCCAGATCATCCAGGAAATTACCAGTAGCTTCTTCCGGATTTTCACTTTCAAAGAGATTTGAATATAATCTTATATCAGCATTAAAAGCATGTTTTGCAGATACCCAATGACTCGTCCCCTTTACCTTTCTTCCGTCATCTGTCCATCCACCCTTTGAAGCTGGATCATAAGTGCAATGAACTTCAATAATTTCGCCAGAGTCAGGATCTTTTATAACATCAGTACAGGTTACGTAGTATGCATGTTTCAGTCTAATTTCTTTTCCAGGAGAAAGACGAAAATATTTTTTTGGAGGATTTTCCATAAAATCTTCCTTTTCAATAAAAATTTCTCTGGAAAATGGAATTTCTCTTTTTCCCATACTTTCATCTTCAGGGTTATTATCTGCTTCCATCATTTCTGTTTTTTCCAGGGGATAATTTGTAATAACTACCTTTAATGGATCAAGGACAGCCATAACTCTTTTAGCTTTTTTGTTAAGATCTTCCCTTAGACAATGTTCAAGGAGGGCGAAATCCACTGTGCTGTTCGATTTTGCAACTCCAATTCTTGAAGCAAAATCTCTAATAGATTCAGGGGTATATCCTCTACGCCTAATTCCGGAGATAGTTGGCATCCTTGGATCATCCCAGCCGGATACTATCTCTTTTTCCACCAGTTCCAGAAGTTTTCTTTTGCTCATAATTGTGTAATTAATATTAAGCCTTGCAAATTCAATTTGCTTTGGTTTAGCTTCTACACCGGATTCATTTACAGACCAGTTGTATAAGGGGCGGTGATCCTCAAATTCAAGAGTACATACTGAGTGGGTTACACTTTCAAAAGCATCCGAAAGTGGATGGGTAAAGTCGTACATTGGATAGATGCACCATTTGTCCCCTGTTCTATGGTGAGTCATTCTTTTTATTCTATATAATGCAGGATCTCTCATATTTAAATTAGGAGAAGCCATATCAATTTTTGCCCGTAACAGGTACTTCCCATCTTCAAAATCACCATTTTTCATTTTTTCAAAAAGATCCAGATTATCTTCTATAGATCTTTCTCTGTCAGGGCTGTTTTTACCAGGGGAGGTAAGTGTTCCACGGTATTCTCTTATTTCTTCAGGACTTAGACTATCTACATAAGCATTTCCTTCTTTAATTATTTTAACAGCAATTTCATAAAGTTTGTCAAAATAATCAGATGCATAGTACTCATGCTTCCCCCAATCAAATCCCAGCCATTTGACGTCTTCTTTAATCGATTTAATATATTCAATTTCTTCTTTAGCAGGGTTTGTATCATCAAATCGAAGGTGACAAGTCCCGTTATATTTTTCTGCCAGACCAAAATTTAGACAAATAGATTTTGCATGACCAATATGCAGATAGCCATTGGGTTCAGGAGGGAAACGTGTTACAACTTCACTATTATTTTTGTTATTTGCGATATCTTTTTCAATTATTTTCTCAATAAAATTTCCAGCTGTATTATTTTCTTCCATTTATTATTCCTGTTTTATTTATTATTCCTGGCTAATTAGTAGATAAGCCCTGTCTTTTTGATGTGGAAACAGCTCATTAGGCATTTTTTCTTTACCTAGAGCCATAAAAATCATATATCTTGCACAGTTTAAATTATTTACTTTGCAATATTTCTCTTTCATTGCTTCTATCTGTTCTTTATTGCCTTTTAACTGTCCATTATAGAATTCACAGTTTTCAATTAATTCACATTCCTGCATATAAACCTCGATAGATTAAAAATAAATTATGTTTGGAGATAAATCAATATAATAATAGATTTATTTTAAATATTTACTTTCTAATATCATCTATAACCTTTATGTTAAATCTATCCGCTATTGCTCGACATTCCTTTAGTGAAGCATCAACATCCTCGGGCCTGTGGGCATCAGAATTACAAATAGCTGTTATATCAAACTTAGAAGCCAATTCCCAAAAATCAAGCAACGGATAGACATTCCGGGATCCTTTCAAATTCAAAATTTTGGGTTTGCGAAGGCCATAACCATTTATTTCCAAAGGTATTGAAAGTTCCTCTGCTGCTGTAAGTATATCAATTGCACATGCTTCTGCATTGCTATCCCATTCCAAATAACCTGCACCAAAACCATCTGGATGAGCAATAAAAGAGAAAAGGCCTGTTCTCATAGTTTCAATTAGAATTTTTGCATATTGTGAAAGATCTTTTGCCGTTCTGATCTCCCCCAAATAGCTCCACTCATTATCAATTTTAATATAATGAACTGCTCCAATAAGAAAGTCAAAATTTCTTTCCCCAAGTAAATTATCCCTGTAAAACCCCTGGTAGATTGGATCCCATTCACATTCAAGACCTTTTAAAATAGTTATATCATCTGTTTCTACTTTTTTAAACTCTTCTTCATAAGCATCCAATTCAGAAAAATCCATTCGCACATGAGACCATCTGTTATCCGGCAGGGGCGTATGATCACTCATACCTAATATTTTCATATCATTTTTTTTTGCAGCCTCTACATAATCCTGTACTGTTCCGGATGCATGCTTGCAGCGCCATGTGTGAGTGTGAAAGTTGTTCATGTAGAGGAGACTATATTATTTTTTCTCCTGTTTCAAGGAACCTTATAAATTGTTTCTGTTGACAGAATCGCTAAGTGGTGTATATTACATAGATATGGAAGAGCGAAAAATTAACGAAAATGCTATGAAGGAACTTTCCAGAACTCTGGCTTCATGTTCAGATGCTATTTTAATTGAAAAATTTTTAAAAAGTCTGCTAACAAGTTCAGAAGCTTCTGGAGTAGCAAACAGATGGGCTTTGGTAAGACTATTGGATGCTGGAATGAGTCAGAGAAATATAGCAAAGGATCTTGGATTAAGCTTATGTAACATTACAAGGGGGTCAAAGGAGTTAAAAAAAGAAGATTCCCCTTTTGCTGTTATGATTGAAGAATATAAAAAGCTTTGAAATAGGGAAAACCTGCCGATGGTAGATTTATGAAGGTCTTAATTTTAGGAAGTACAGAGGAAATTAGTAAAACAGAGCAAATTAAATCTTTGTGTTATAAATTTGGTTCTGATCCAACAATATATGGAGATAATAATAATTCTAAAACAGGTCTTGCAAGCTGTCTGGATAAAAATGATACAATTTTGCTTGTTTGGGATAATTATTCAATTAACAATCCTGAAATAATTTTTGCTGCAGGATACTGTGTCGGGCAGGATCGATCTTTTATTATTTTTGGAAACGATAAAAGATCTATTCCTAATTGTAATGGAAAAGCCATTATTATATCACTACAGGATGAACTGGAAATATTTATTAAAAGTGAAACAGAAAAAATTGGTAAACAAAAGAGCCTTGAATCTGCAAAGGCATCACTTATAAAAATGGGAGTGGATCTTACTAATAATGCTCTTGTAGAGACTGTTT
>JAOZPU010000013.1:16877-30299 GCA_029932585.1 Spirochaetia bacterium
GGTCAGACAGCACTTGTTCTTTCTGTTGGCAGGCAGGCAGAAGATATTGCATTAATTTTAATTAATGCTGGAGCAGACAGTGAAATTAAGGATGATCTGGGTATGTCAGCGCTTAAATATGCAAAGCTATTTAAACTTGAACAGGTTTTATCATTAATAAATACAGAAACAGTATGATTAAGAAAAAACTCATTTATGAATTACTCTATTATTTTGGTGTGATTTTATTTTTGATAACCGGATTATTTTTAAAATTAACTGCTCCTCTTTGTATAGGTATTTTATTATTATATTCAGGAATGAATGGTATATTCTGGAATAAAAGTAGCTCTGAAATTACCTCCGGATATATGAAAAAATATTTTGTCTGGAATATTTTTTTTCTTGGTATCTCATCTGTACTCTTTTTTTCCCTTACAAAGGTATTCTTTAATGTTTTTATAAGGGGCGAAGTACTTAACTGGAACTCCTACATTCTTTTACTCTCTTTAATTGGAATAATATATTTTGAAATTCTATTTAGAATAAGCTTACAAATAAAGAGCAGATATGCAGCTTTGTTAATTTTATTCCTTTTTATATTATCAACAGGAGCATTTATTTTTGGTGGTCATTGGTTAAAAACAGATTTCTTTCTGGGCTTTTTATCTTTAACAGTTACTGTTATAATAAGTTTTAGAAAAACATATTTTGAGTTATCAGATATACTGGGGAAAAATAGGGATAATAATGAACACTAATAAAAAATTAACAATATTTCATATTCACAGAAAGGATGGTTCTTCATTATTTCTTCATCCTTTTTCAGATCCTGAATTGCTTTTAAAACTTGATAATGGTTATGAAATAGTTGGCCTTTATGGAAATGAACCCAGAGTTGAAAGTTTAACCATGCTTAGGAATGATCTTTATCGTTTAATAGAATCAGCTGTAAAAAGGTGGATAAGTGATCTTAAATTTATTCCGCGGTTTATTCTTTCTGCAGCATTTTTTCTTCTAATTTATCTTTTTGCTTCATTTATAATAAGGGATCCTATTCCTATGATAGATGAACTTTTGTTATCTTTTGGAGGAAGTATAGCTTTATTTTTTATTCTCTCAAAACGAGATCAAAATTCTGAAAAATCATCAAAAAAGAGACTGGATCTTAGGCTTGTAATTGATAAAATTGTATTTGAAGAAGATGAATTTATTAAAGAAGTTGAGGAAATCCTACACTTTCATGAATCAATTGATAAAATTAATATTTTGAACTCCTTAGTAAATTCAAATGAAAAAAGTTTTGTTAATAGTAAGCCTGAGGATATGAAACAATTAGTATCATATTTAGATAAATATTTTGCTGGGAAAATTTATAAGAAAAAAATTGAAAATTTAAATGATACAGAAAAAGTTAAGATGTCAAAATGGGCAGAAGATAATAAAATGGATCTTTCTCTTTTTGTGGTGTATAAAAAATTGAAAAAAATAGTTTCTAAATAATATTTTATTCAACTACATTAAGAGCTTCCATATTTTTTTGGAGAATAATAGCAGTTTTAGCTACAATTAAATTTTCTACAGCAGGTTGAAAAGTAGAATCTATCTCAATGGCAGCTTCCCAAAATTCAATAGCTTTATTTAAGTCACCATTTGCATATGATTCCAGACCTGCTATATAGTATTCATCTACTTTTCGTGAATCTACTTTTCTCCCATTATCGCCCATGGGTATAGTTGCTTCAATGCTGAATTTATCTACAGCAGTTAATTGGGTTGTCATATCCAGAGTATAATTTATATTCAAATTAATCTTTTCCAATAAAAGACCACTTCCTATTGTAATTTTGGGATTAGATCCCCTATGTGAGAACCCTGCGTGTATTGAGAAAAAGTCAGTTATAACTGCATTTATACCTGCTGCAATATTCCAACTTTCCCACTGATCTGCAGGGAGAGAGAGACTGAACGGATAATTATAATCAAATGATATAAGTATTGGTCGTATTGGAGAATATGAGATACCTCCTGTTGCTATAGCCGGAAGGGATTCTCCTAGTACTGTGGGACCCAGATTTTTTACTACAGCACCAAATGAAAAATTTCTTTCTCTTGCTGCATAGAATTTAAATAAGTTAAAGCTGGAAATAATGCCAAAATCAGCCATTACTGTTGCCACTGATTGATCCGGTGCAATAGGTTCCGGTATATGCCGGTATGCTGCTTTAATATTTGTACCCAGAGAAATACCATAGAAATAATAACTGGAAAAGAAATTATATGACAAATTCATAGTGGCTATAGTTTCTGAATAATATCCACTGGCTTCTTCTTCTCCCCATCTGTTATATTCAATAAAAGGAACATAGAGAAATTTTCCTCCAATTCCTATACCTAAATTATTGAATCTGGTGGTATAAACAACACCCTCTATATTTGTATCAGCAATCCAGTTGTTATGATTAAGAGTTAGTTCAGTATAATCAAGAATTGAGCTTCCTGCAGGATTTGATTCAATAAAACCTGAATCCTTAGATACTGCTGTATATGCAGTTCCCATCCCTTCATATAACCCCCCCATGGGTACAAGAAGTGTTGGAAATACTGTCAAACCTGTGTTTTTATCAGAAAAAAAGGGTAAACTGGATAGACTGGATAGGGAAGAATAAAAATCAGCCAGATCAGCAGAAACCATTGTTAATGTAAAGAGTAGAAAGAGAGTACTAAAAAATCTTTTTTTCATCACTAAAAGTATACTACAAAATAGGGTCTTAATCCATATAGACTTTTGCTATGTGGCTTTTTTTATGATTGTCTGACGTATTGTGCATATATTTTTAAATTTCTACATGAATAAATAGGTATATTAGAGTTATTTGACGTAAGGAAATATTTATTAAGTGTTTAGTGCAAAAAGCTTATAGATATTGATAAATTGATAAGCAGAGGCATAAAAAATGCCGAAAATAGGGTACATCGGGGTATATTTATTTAGTGTATTTTGTATGCAACAAAAAAGTATTATTTTTGCTACTCTTAATTTTTGTTATGATATCTCTAAATTTATATGCCGGAGGTCAGAAAGAGGACAAACTTCCGGAAGCCATGAATCTGATTGAACAGAGACGCTATAATGATGCCATTTTAATTTTAACAGAGATTATGAAAACAGATCCTGATCAATTTGTTGAGGCTCAGAAGCTTATTCAAAAAATTAGTATTGCCAGGGATAACTATAATAAATTATATGAGCAGTTAATTGTATTGCTTGATCCCCCACCAGGTGAATCTATTGATGAGGATAGTGCGTATAGTATAATTAGGGAGATGGAAAATCTTGATAGTAATCCCAATAAAGCTGCTGTAGCTGCATTTGCCCAGGCAAAAAAATCAATTGTGTTTGCTGTAGATGATAGAACTTATGCAAATATAATGAAAATTGCTGAAAATCATATTAGTAACAAAGAGTATCCAGAAGCCATTAAGACCTATTTTGAAGGATTCGAATTGCACAAAGATCTGTTTGTAGAAAAAAACTACGGGAATATTGCAACAGATCAGGTTTTAAATTATCAGGAGATAATATTAACTACTTCAAGAGCTTTTTTAGATCTATACAGTACAGTTCTTAATTCATCAAAAATTTATTTAAATATTATTCAAAGTGGTAACATTTCAGAAATAGAAAGCGGATATTCGAATTATTCTAAGATTATGCTGGAAACAGGAGCTAAATGGAGAATATTAAAATCCTATGCTGCAAAACTGGATATATTGAAAGATTCACTTCAAAGAGAAGACGAGTCTGATATTCCTTATATTTCACTAAAAAAAGTATTAACTGTAGGTCGTTCTGGTTCAGCCTTCCAGGAAGGTATTGCAGGGGTAATTAGTATTATATGGGATGAAAATCAAAATGAAATTTCTAATATATTAATTTCAACACTTGATGAAAAATACAGAACAGCAGTTGATTTGTTTGAAAATTCCTCTTTCCAGGAATCCCGGGATGTTTTTTCTGATATTTCAAAACTTTCAGTAGTTGTTGCAGATGTTCTAAAACTTAGAGGTGATAAACTTTATTTAGATAATAATCTTGAATTAAAAGATAATGGTATGGATTATGTTACCACTGAACTTCCACATTTCGTATTTGCACAGACTGCATTTAATACAGCTCCTATTTACACAAATATGTCTTTATTTGCAGAGAATATAAATGGAATTGTTAAAACTATAGAATCTGCTGGAAGTGTAGATGTTATTGACAATTCAATAAGTCAACTGAATACTATAAATCTTTCTTTATTGGAAAGCAGTAATAGTAAAATAATTTCTGAAAATAAACAATTTATTAGTAAAAATACTACTCTTAATCTTTCTAAAATGACAGAAGCTTTGGATGAGCTTCAGGGGAATATGAAACAACTGGAAAATAATATTTTTACGGTTGAAGTTAGAGCTGAAGAACGAATACTGGGAATTAAAATAGAACCGGAACAATTAGTAATTGAATCATCAACAGAAAGTATTTTAAGTTCATCAAATTTTATTGAAGGAGTGGATGCCCTTATTAATGGCCTTACACTGGTTGTAAAACGACCGGACACAGCTACAGAACTTCTTTTGGAAACATTAAAAAAACTGGATCTAACCGATACAAATCTGGATACTATTGCAGGCAGTGTAGATGATAAAAAAAGTACAATAAAAGTTATGACTCCAATTATAAGTCAGTTAAATTTAATTACAGGTTTAAAAAATACTATTTTAGAAAAAAAGAAGGAGATAAATATTCTTCTCAAAAAAGCAGACCTATTAAATATTGAAGCAGATGATGCTTTAAGCTTAGGTAATTTACGTCTTGATGAATCTTATTCAAAATTCTACAGAGAAGATTTTGATGGAGCAAGAAAAAAATATTATGAAGCAGAATCACTGTTTCTTAAATCTCTGGGATTTAGAGAAGATGAAAAAGTGCGAAATTTACTTACTGTTGAACTTGCAAAACTGGATTCTGATATTACAATTTCTTTGAATAATCAAATAATTAGAGAGGTTAGAACACTTATTACACGAGGAAAAGATTTTTATAATCTTCAGGAATTTATTAAAGCAGAGCAATCTTTTCAGAAGGCAGAAGAAAGATACAAAGTTACAAATGATGTAGTTAATCCTGAGATAGCAAACTGGCTTATTAAAATTAAAAGAGCTCTTGAGGCCACTAGTGGAAGGGAAATTGCCCTTACAGATCCCCTTTATAATGATATTATATCTATATTAAATCTTGTACAGGAAGAATTTGATAAAGGAAAAACTATTCTGAAATCCGGTAATAAAGACCAGGCGAATATTCACTTTAATGAGGCCATAAAAAATATAGAGTTAGTAAAAACACCATTTCCCCGAAATTTTAAGGCAAGTGTAATGTACCTCCAAATTCTTGAATATACCCAAGAGGATGCATTTAATAATTTTTTCAAATCTATGTATGATACAGCAGTAAAAAATACAAATGATGATCCTAAAACTGCAGATGATGATCTTCTTGCATTGTACGAAATTAATCCCAATTATCCAGGAATAAAAACTGCAGTTTATCGTTCTGGAGTTTCTGCAGGAAGAATTATTCCTCCTCCGGCTCAGGTGGATATAAAACGGGCAACTCAATTGTACAATCAGGCAAATTCCATTGTTAATGCTGATAATAGAGCTCAGTTCCCTATCGCTCTTGCATATTTGGAAGAAGCAATACAGATTAACAGTGATTTTGATGCAGCAGCAGTACTTATGGATAAAATAAGAACAAGTACAGGTGGAATAAGTCAGGTTTCTATGTCAAGCTCAGACACCCAGCAGCTTAGATATGCTGAGTCCCTTTATATTGAAGGCAGGTATTTAGAAGCTAATATAATAATCAATCAATTATGGGTAAATTCCAACAATAGAAAAAGCTCAAAACTAAACGATCTTAAAACAAAGGTAGAAGCAAGACTTTGATAAAACAATTTTCTTTTATTAAACTATATTTTCTAATTACAGGTTTGTTATTTTTAGGACTTGTCCCTGGTCTTATAGCAGAAGATATTTATTGGGAAAATCCGGAGATTCTTATTAACAGAAATGTCTGGTTTCCTCTTACTTCATCCAATTCCAATATGAGTGTTGTTTTATGGCAGGAATTTAATGATCAATCTGGAGATGCCAGTGAGTTTAGTATCTCGTTAATGGTTAAGAGTGGTAATTTAGAGTGGACTCGTCATGAAGCGGTTTTAGGTCCTTTCCCATTTACTGGTGACAAAGTTTCAGTTTCTTCTTTGGCCGTAAATAGTAAAGGTGTAATATATGTAGCAATAACAAACTCAGAAAAGGGTATTCTTTTATATTCTTCCAAAGATAAGGGGAAATCTTTTATCCTGACATCTACCCCTGGGGGTGGAGGTATTACAACTGTTGCTCCTAAGTTATTTATTACAGAAGATGATAAATTTATCCTCTTTGTCACCCAGCCTCTGCCAGGAGATCCCTCATCGTTTAATCAGGAAAGTTTTCTTGGAATAACCTATTCAATTTCTTCTAATGGACTATCATGGTCAGAATATTTACCTCTCCTTCAGACATATGATCTATCAAATGTATATCTGCCTTATCTTGTTTCTTCAGAAGGGAAGGAACATGTAGTTTTTCAGGCATCTCCATCAAATAGTAGATTTTACCAATTATACTACATCTCCAGTCGAGATAGTGGTCGTACCTGGTCATCTCCCTCCTGGATAACAGATATTTCAGAAGACTCCAATAAATCTGTAGATTTTGATAATCAAAGAGTATTTTTACGTGAAAATAGTGGAGAAATTTATCTTTCCTGGGAGCGAAAGCTTGGCAATGGACTTTCATCTTCATATTATGGAAAGCTTGATGTTTTGGGGCCCCGTTTAACTAATGTGGAACAGATTTATGGCGATTCAATTAGCACTAATCCTGTAAATAATCCTCAGATATATTTTGAAAAAGGAAAAGCTATAGCTCTATGGTATAATAATATTGGTCAGGTAGTTCTTGCTGGAAAAGAAAACAACGAGTGGAAGGGTATTGATATTCCCGGTCAGACTGGTGGAGGCCTTAGTAATTTTTGCAGATTTATCTCTTTAAACAATGAGATGAATATTGTTTGGCAGAGTGATACAGAAGGTGATTCAGGACTAACTATTCTTTCTCCTGATAAAACAGTTCCAAATATAGATATTTATCCTGTAAATTATAGATCCCTGCCATTAAGTCAGGAC
The DNA here is from genome assembly GCA_029932585.1 of Spirochaetia bacterium. Taxonomy (GTDB): domain Bacteria; phylum Spirochaetota; class Spirochaetia; order B11-G9; family B11-G9; genus JAJRQE01. The sequence goes on from JAOZPU010000013.1 coordinate 24,143, forward strand.
ACATACACTGTAACATGGAATCTTCCGACCGACTCCTCTGGTATTGCAGGATTTAGTTATTCTCTTGATAGAAATGAAAATGGTACATCACCCCGAACAATAATGGTCAGGCGCAGGGATGACAGACGAAATAGTTTTACTGTCAATAGAGATGGTGATTGGTTTATTCATGTTAGGGCTGTTGATTATGCAGGTAATTGGTCCGAAACTTCCACCTCTAAATTTTCGAGAGATACGACTCCTCCCGGCAAAGTTACTTTTAATGAAATTGAACTGGATGAAGATGGGTTTCTTTTATCAAATACAAGTACTTTTCTCTGGGATCCACCTGTTGGAGAAGCTGCTGCCGGTTACAGCTATAGAATCCAGTACCTTGCTAATTCTGGTTATGATGGGGATTTATTAGATTTTGATATTTTGGAGACACCTAACAGACCTTTAAATAATAGGTTGAGTTACAGTATTTATAATCAGGATAATGGTCTTTGGGCGTTTACTGTAAATTCGTTTGATACAGTTGGAAACAAGGGTGAAGCTGAAACAATATATATAAAACTTAATAAATATATTCCAGTCACCTATATTACAAGTCTCTCCGCCAGGCAGGATGATCTTGGTATTATTACCATGAGTATTCTTGGTCGTGGATTTTCTGTAGGAGGAGATATCTCTACAATTATTTTGGATAGAGATAAACTTGAACCCTATGATTATGTTTATGAACCGGAAACTGGTTATTTTAATGTTATTTCAGATAGAAAAATTACCGGTTTGACCATAAGTGATATTGATGAAGGTTCCTATTATATTGGATTGATACATCCATCAAGAGGTTTGGTTTTTAATAAAGAAAAACTTGCGTTTGAATCAACAGGTACTGTAAAATTTGGCAATTTCAGTATTCTGGATGATGAAAAAAATACAAATATTATTCTAAAAAAATTATTAACACTATCTGTTAATAGAATTTTCTTTGGAATTGTAATGGTTTTACTTACTATTATGATTATTTTTGCCGGGTTTCGTATTGTATCCCTTATTAGAGAGAGTACAATAATAAAGCTGGAAGTAAGTGCGTTAATGAATAATACAACATTACCCTCGGAAAAGAGGATAGAAAGGATTAGGAATATGCAAAAGCGTGGAATGGGGTTAAGATTTAAATTTGCATTACTTGTAACTTCTCTTGTACTGTTTGTTGTTTTGATGGTTTCCTATTCACTGGGTATTTTTATGATTTCAACTCAGCAGAAAAATTTAACTGATGGTCTTTTGCAAACAACTGAGGTACTAATAAGCAGCGTAAATACTTCAGCAGGTAAATATCTTCAGGAGAACAATACTCTGGAACTTAAACGTTTACCTTCTCAGATAGATTCTATGAGTTCAGCACGTTTTTTAACAATAACCGGCCCTGGAATAAGCTCTACTGATAAAAATGATGCGGAATATCTGTGGGTAACAAATGACAGAGATATTAGAGATAAAGTTGATCTTACAGGTTTTAATAATGATGAAGATATAATTGCCGGTCTTCCTGGTGGGAACCGATTTTCTGAAGGTTCTTTAACCATGGATGATGATCTTACCGGGATAATTTTAGAACTTGCTGAAAAGATAAATTCTGAAGGAACCCAATCGGTAGGAGTACTCTCTCAGGAACTTACACGTCTTCAGGGGATAGCTTCTGAACTTTCCAGGAAGGCAAGAACAGAAGAGGATATAGAAGAAATTAGAAAGATGCAGGATGAAATTTCTATGATAAGTGAAGAAATAGAAATTAAACTTACAACAATTGGAAGTATCTTTGGCTCTGTTCCTGAGTTTGATCCGGAAAAAATAGAGGGTGAGTATACTTTTTATAGACCTATTGTTTACCAGCAAAGAGGTAATAACGAGAAATTTTATCAGGGAACGGTACGATTAAGAATATCAACAGAGGAAATAATCAGTGAAATCCATACTTCGACATCAGCTCTTATAAAACGAACTGTAATAATAGCTCTCATTGCCATGGGGCTTGGAATAATTGGAGCATTGATTCTTGCGGCATTTATTATTAGTCCAATTAATCATCTATTAAAGAAAGTGGAGGAAATTAGAGATACAGAAGATCATCTTGATCTTAAAAATTTTAGTGTGAATGTAAAAACTCACGACGAGATTTCCCGTTTGGCTGGGGCCGTTAATCAGATGAGCAAAGGGCTGTATAAAGCTGCCCAGGCTAATGAAGAGTTGAAAGTTGGAAAAGATGTTCAGAAGCAGTATCTTCCTCTTGAAAAGAATGCAGGTGGGTTTAAAACAGCAATAGCCAAAAAAGAAACTGATCATGTTGAATTTTTGGGGTACTATGAAGGAGCTAAGGGGGTTTCCGGTGACTATTTTGATTTTATTGAAATAGATAAAGACAGGTTTGCTGTAATTAAATGTGATATATCCGGTAAGGGTGTGTCTGCTTCTCTTATAATGGCGTCTGTTGCAACCCTTTTCCATTCATATTTTAATGAATGGATGCACATTAATGAAAAACGAAAAAGTGCCGGGAGAAAAATTAAACCTGATGTTCCTAAAATTGCTAAACTTGTTTATTCAATTAATGAACTTGTCGAATCTATGGGCTTCAAAGGGCGATTTGCTGCATTTATAATTGTATATGTAGATACAATTACCGGAGAAACAATTTTCTGTAATGCAGGTGATAATCTAATTCATATATACAAAAAAAATAAAGAAAAAATGGAGATAAAAATAATACCTGAAGCTCCGGCTGCAGGAGTTTTTCCTAATGATATGGTAGAGATGACGGCGGGTTTCCAGGAAATACACTATCAAATGGATCCTGGAGATATTTTCTTTCTTTTTACTGATGGTATAGAAGAGGCTCAGCGTCATTTTAGGGATTCTGAATCAAATATTATTCAGTGCCAGGATGACGAACATGATAAGAATAATAAGGACAAGCATTATACTCATTCAAAAGGGGAGGATTTTGAGGAATTTGGTGTTCCCCGAATGCATGATATTATTGAGGCTGTAATCAATAAAGGTAAATTTGAGCTGTATAAATTCCACAATGAATATGCTGATGAGAAATTTAATTTTGATTTTTCTACTTGTGAAGGTACTTTTGGTGAAGCCATATTCGCACTACTGGCAATAGAAAGAATATATAGATTTTATCCTTATACTGGTGCAGGAACTGGAGATAGAATTAGTGTAGATGGGAAAATTATGGAGTTTATGGAACAGCATTTTGTTCAGTTTGACCGCTACTTTCATAGTCCTATAGAAAGAGCTGAAGGTGATGAGTATATTACTTTTACCCATATAAAGGAAGATGAACAGTTTGATGACCTTACAATTCTTGGAATAAGAAGGAAGTAGATCTGTTGAGCACTCCTTATTTTTACTGTGAAAATTGTGGGCAGAATGTTTCTTCCAGTCTTGATATTTGTCCTGGATGTGGGCAGGAGTTTTCTTCTGTTCGTTGTCCCTCCTGTGGTTTTACAGGAGAGGCCCCTCTTTTTAAGATAAAATGTCCCCAGTGCGGTTATAGTGGTATTCAAAATACTAGTAGTTACAAGAAAACTGATCTTATAAAACCCGGGAAAAACAGGAAACAGCTTCCTGTCTGGTTATACAGTGCTCTTATAGGAATTATGGTAGTAGTTATATTTGGACTTATAAGGATCTATTTTTTATTGTAACTGTGTTCACTATGTATCCAATATCTCATCTATTTTTCCAATAAGATAGAGAGGAATATTTTGGATAGTTTTTTCTGGCTCAATTTTTAATAGTTTAGCTGAAGCAATAACTGCCGTATCTGGATTGTACTTGAGAATATACTGGGACAGGCTCTTTGCTTGTGTTCTGTTTCCAGCTTTTACTTCTATAGGAACAATTTTCCCATCACTGCTTTGTTTAAGAAATTCAATTTCTGAATTTCGTTCTTTCCATGATACAACAGATAGGTTGGAGGCTGTTAGTTCCTGGATAACATAATTTTCTGCAAAGTATCCTTTTGTAATTCCATAATTCTGAAGAATAAGTTCCGATGGTGGCAATTGAAGCATAGCTCCTAAAATTCCGACATCAAAAAGAAAACACTTAAAAATATTATCTGAAGTGAATGATTTTAATGGAATTTCTGATCTGTTGGCAATCCCTGTTTTGTGTATCAGAGAAGCCCTGCTAAGCCAATGTATTGGACCCTGAAGTGGGGTATATCCTTTTTTACCTGGAATAACATCGGTAAATCTATATCTGGAAGTAGAAAGATCTTTCGTTTTAGATAATTGGAGGGGGATGTTTTCAAAGACAGAGACAATGTGCATAGAATTATTATTACCCGAATGCTTGGCAAAATCACTTTCATACATTGTAATCAAATCTGTTTGAATTTTTCTTATCCTAACAAAGGCTGGCTGATCCATTATCTGGTTTAAAGATAGAAACTCTGCAATGACTTCAGGCATTCCTCCTGTTACAAAATAATCATATAATTTTTCAAGTAGCTTAGAGTGTGCTGTTAGAGATATTTCTTTACTTTTAATAGCAGAGTAAAAAGCATTTTCAAGTAAAGGAGTGTTCAGTGCCCACAAGTATTCTTCAAATGAAAGAGGGTATAGATGAAGAAACTCAACTTTTCCTACAGGAAAAGAATTATCAGATAGCTGTATTCCAAGTAAAGACCCTGCAGCACAAATATTCATATCCAGAAAATCTTCACAAAAATATTTAAGGCTTGTTAAGGCATTTGGACAATTCTGAATTTCATCAAATATAATTAAATCTTCTTTATTAATAACCCTTTCCTGAATTAGTGATAATTCACCCAGTATTCTTGAAGGAATTAGATCTTTATCAAAAATATAATGTAGCTTACCTAGTTTTTCAAAGTTAAAATAATGGTACTCTGGAAAGTATTTTTTTCCCATATATTTTAAAATATATGTTTTTCCTGTTTGTCTGGCACCATTTAAAACAAGGGGTTTTTTATTTTTTTTATTTTTCCAAATAAGTAAATTATCGAGTATTTTTCGCCGCATATTAAACATTGTAGTGTAAAATGGAATTTATGCAAGCACTTATTCTTAAATAATGGAATATTTGCCGGCACTTTTATATTGATCTAAAACGTATAATAATATCAATGGTATTAGCATTTATAATCTGTTGTCACTGTAGCTATGCCTGAAATGATGTAACAGATCAAGAAAAGCTCTGTTCTTTACTGGATTTTCTTTAAAATAGTATAAATGTGAAGAGCAACTGCAGTCACTGGAACCAAAGCCTGGTATTTCACTGCCTCCAATTTTTAGAAGCCCTTTGGCAATATCACATTCAGAAAAACTGTCTGTATAAATCGCAAAAGTTTTTACTTTGTCAGCAGCTGCAGTTAAATAGTCTATATGCCAGTGAAATGTTTTCTTTTTTGTATTTTTATGCCGTTTAATTCTTTTTAATAAATTTGTCTTAGCAGAACCGGCATAAACATAGTATCCGGATTTATATTCAGAATATTTAAGTTTTCCTGTTGTAATAGTTTTATTTTTTTCAAGTTTTACAATCGCCATATAGATACCTGAAACTTCTTCAGCAAATTTAACAGGTTCTATATCTACAGGAATATTCAAATTTACAAGTTCTGCTATGCCGTTTTTATTACATCTGATTGATGCAAAATCCACCTGGATTTTTTTTAATGCTTTTTTAAGGGTAAAAGCAAAATTGGGATCAGTATGCATATTGGGAGTAAAAACTTCCGCATCTTCATGAGTTATGATAAAAAGTGCTCTTCCTTTAGTGTTTGGTTCTTTTTTTTCAATTGTTATCAGCTCATTTATATGTCTTGCACCTCTTGTCGTTGGTGCATCAGGAAACATTGCCCTTCCTTCTTCCACCAGGGTGCATGATTTTACTTCAAGATAGGTTTTCTCATTACCTTCCTGTATTAGAAAATCAAATCTACTTTTTCCAAATGTCTGTTCCGGTGTAACTTTCTCTGCATTAGGAAATAATATAGGTATAACAAGCTCTGCAGCAGCTTTGTTTGCCATTACAGAGTTTAGAGGTATAATTTTATCTTTGTAATATGCAGCAACTAAACTATAGGGAGTCTTCCTGTTTGGATTGTCTGATTTTTGAAATATTA
>JAOZPU010000290.1 GCA_029932585.1 Spirochaetia bacterium
TCCTGCTGTATCAAATAGCAAATCCAGTAATTCCGGAGACCGGCCTGTAAATCCCTGTAAAAATTCTATTAACCCGCCAAATATAGTTGAACTGAATATGGTAAAAAGAACAATTTTTTTAACTTTAAAAGATCGGGGCAAAATAAAATCCATGGTAAAAGCAAGAGCAATATATGCAAAAAGATGCATGATTTTATCACTTAAAGAAAACTCGCTAATTATTTCAGGCGGCTGGGGAACAAGGGAGAGTATTAGTATTGCAAGGGCTGTAGACATAAACACCACAGCCCTAATTACAAATAAATACTTTTTTATTGATAACATATTAAAAACCGGAATTACTTGTTGTTTCTCCAGAGGAATTACTAAGTGACCAATCAAGATTTTCAGCTGACGTAGAATCAGGTTTTTTGTATGATCCATCCGCTAGTTCGATAATCCTGGTAGTAATTCTTCTATTTGAAAAACTAAATAGAGTTGATCTGATTTCACCATCATTCATAATATCCTGAAAAACAGATCCTTTTGCCCTTAGTTTATTTCCAAAATTAATCAATTTAGTCTCAGCTGCATCCCTGTCACTTTGAGTTCCTGTATTTAGTGCTTCAACAAATGCCCACATATATTTAATAAAGATTGTTTTGTCTTCATCTTCAGGAGGGATTCTTAGAGATGAGGTGCTGTTATCTATTATTGCCATCTGTTTGTCTTCTTCAGAATCATTATATTCAGTTGTCTCTGGTACCTGTTCCAGTAAATACTGAATTTCAGTCCATAAATTCTGTATCTCCTCATCATTGTCAGTATCATATCCCATTTCAATTAATTCATTCCATTTATCTGTGGTCATGCTCCACTGAGATTCAACTTCCTCATACTGTTTTGTTCTAAGATAATTTCGAAGTACCTTAAGGTTTGAAATTAAATAACCCCTGGATTCTTCAATTATAGACTGAAGTTCAGATGCTGCAATTTCTTCAGGAGTCATGGCTTTATATTCAAACTCTATAAGAATATCACGCATATTATCTGCAGTTGAATATTCTCCCAGTTTTTCTGCAATAGGTATCATTCTGACAATTTCATCAAAATGATCCGGAATAGTTTTAGAGCTGTACCACCCAGGAATTTTCTTTAAAAAATATTCCAGTCCAAGTTTCAGCTCTTCCTGGTTCTTTTTTTCTTCCGGATCAATTAGATCAATACTTTTTTGTTTACTCCAGACCATAAAAATATCTTCACAGGAAAGTTCTGTTTTTTTCTCTTTATATTTATCTTTCATTGCTTTCAGGTTTTGAAGAGTACTATCTATGGATTCATCCATTTCATAACTAATCCACATTTTACCAGCCATATCTGCAACAAAAGTTACCATGCCCAGTTTATTCATAATTTCTTCTGCTGGTCTTTTTGTTGCACTTTCCAGCCATCCTGCAGGATTTGTTAAATTGGAGATTTTCTGTGATGTATTTCTGAATTTATTGTATATCTGCCGCCCTTCTTCCAATTGCAGGGAAAGGAGCATAGCTTTTCCATCTGCATCACCCTTTGCCCAGTTTAATAAAGCCTGATCGAAGGTAGTCTCCCAGGGATCCTGTCCAAAGCCGATAACAACCAGCCAGTTTTCAAGTTCCGGTACCGTTTCTGAGCAGCCCAGGATGGATCGGGTTTTCCCTCTGATTCTAGTTTTTAATATCGAATCTACTGAAAGTTTAACAAGATCTGTCCAGTTAGCTGTAACTGCAGCTATTACAAGTTCTGTACCTCTATCCGCTGTAAAATTTATAAAGTCACCAATTGGCTTATACGCCTGAGCTGTATCTCTGGAAATAGATCTGTAATAATTAAATCTGGAAGTTTCCTCATATAATTTTTGTTTTTCCTCAGCTTTCTGAATTTCTGCTGTTATACGCAGATACTCCTTCCAGTTTTTATCATTTGGATTGCTGGGGTCAGGATTTTTCCTTCCTATATCACCAAGTTGTACCTGAAGTTTATCTCCTATTTCCCCCCACCAGGCAGCAGCTCTTTTTAAGTCTGATCTGGATTCCTCTGAAAAACTAAAGGTAAAAGGAATAATAACAGTCAGTAAAATAATTATAAGTATTAGTTTCTTCATTACTTAGCCTCTCTGATTGTAATATCCAGATCAAGTCCGGAATCTGGTATCTGCAGGTCAGCGTAACGATCGCCTGTAAGTTTTTTATCTGGTGTTCCTGCCTCAATGAAGTAGGATGAATCTTCCGGGAGGTAGAAGCTGTAACTGCCATTATCATCAGAAAGAGTTCTGGCTATCTCCACTACTCCCAGAGTTTCCGGTTCAATAACCTGGTAAGCAATAACTTCAGCAGCACTTAATGGTTCTCCATCAATAAGTACTAAGCCTGTAATATTTCCTGATCTATTATTAAAATCAGTAATCTCAAGATCATCAAAAGTAACAACACTTTCACCGGAAGAGTATAGGGAAAAGTTTCCTGCCATAGGATTATCAATATAAGATTCTGCTATCAATATCCCATTTACATAAACCCTAATTAGTCTTCCAAAAAG
>JAOZPU010000108.1 GCA_029932585.1 Spirochaetia bacterium
ATTTATTCCATAGGCTTTAATCTTTCAGTTGTTTTAAAAACAGATAAAATAGTTGTAGGAAGAGATACACGGAATTCATCCAATGAGGTGTTCGATCTTTTGTCAAAAGGAATTATCGATAGTGGTGCTGATGTTATAGATATCGGTTTATGTGACACTCCTGCTGTTTATTTTGCAACTGCATTTTATAAATTTGACGGGAGTGTAATGATCACTGCTTCACACAATCCACCTGAATACAATGGGCTTAAAATTTCAAGGTCACAAGCAATCCCTGTAGGCCCGGAGACAGGTCTTAAGGAATTGGAAAAACTTATTAAAACAAAGGCAGATCCTGTAATTAAAAAGGGGATAATATCAAAACTTGATATTTCCAAAGATTATATTAATCATATACATAAATTTATAACTGATTATTCAGGTATTAAAACAGTTTTCGATTGTGGAAATGGTGCTGGTTCTGCATATATCAATAGGATATTCAAAGGAACTACTCTAAAATATACTTCTCTTTTTGATGAACCTGATGGAGCCTTTCCTAATCATGGTCCAAATCCCCTTGAAAAAGAAAGCTGGGTAAGTATAAAAGAAGAAATACTAAAAACAAAGGCTGATATAGGGATTATCTTTGATGGTGATGCTGACAGAGCTGTGTTTATTGATGAAAAGGGGGATTTTATTTCTCCGGATATAATTACAGCACTCATAGGCCATTATTATTATGATAATAAAGTAGGTGAAAAAGAACATAATGATAATGGGCAGATGTATTTTGATATAAGGTCTTCCAGAAGTGTATCAGAATATATTAAAGGTTTGGGTGGAGTTGCTTTTCCCTGTACAACAGGACATGCAAATATAAAAAAGATTCTTCGTGATAGTAATGGAACATATGCCGGAGAATTATCCGGTCATTACTATTTTAGAGAAAATTATTTTTGTGATTCAGGTTTTATTGCTGCAGCAGTTGTTCTGGGTATAATCAAAGATTTAAATATGCATGTTTCGGATATTGCAAAAATGATAAATCCATATTCTTTTTCCGGTGAAATCAATTTTGAAGTTAACAATCAAAAAATAATTTTGGACAAAATTGCAGATTTTTTCTCAAAGGGGAAAGTAAATAGACTTGATGGGATAAGAATAGATTTTGACACATGGTGGTTTATTTTAAGACCTTCCGGTGCTGAGCCTCTATTACGACTTGTCGTCGAAGCGGAATCCAGTAATTTAATGAAAGAAAAAATTAAAAAAATTAAAAATATAATTAATAATTTACAGTAGCTTAATAGTAAAAGGGGAGAAGATATGAAAAAATTAGTATTTGTAATTATCATTATGGTTGTAGTAACTGCTCTTTTTGCAGGTGGTAATTCTGAGGTAGTGAGAACTATAGATGAGTGGGAAGAATGGGCTCAGCTTGGAGAATACCGACCTGCTGAAGATGATTGGGATGCTATTGTAGAAGCAGCTAAAGTAGAAGAAGAGCTGGTAGTGTACTCCTTTTCTTCAAGAGTGTTTGATTTCGGAAGAACTTTTTATAAGAAGTATGGTATTAAGGTTATTGCCCATGATATGTCAACACCTTCACTTTTGGAAAAATTAGTTCGTGAACAGGATGCAGGTATTTTTGAGGCTGATATAATTTTGGTGGATGATATTCCAACTCTCTACAATGAGTTTCTTTCTGAAGGTCGGTTGTACAGATTTATTCCGACTGATCTTATGGATGTACTTATAGATGAAGCAAAAACTGCCCCCCTTGCAATAAACCATTATGGATCAAGGGGAATAGCTTATAATAGTGAGTTTTATTCCGAACCTCCTATAGACAGCTGGTGGGATCTTACAAGGCCTGAATGGAAGGGGAAAATAATAATGAAAGACCCTATGAATTCTGGAGCGGAATTTAATACTTTTGCTACCTTTATACAGCATCATGTAGATATGGAGGAAGCTTATCAGGATGAGTTTGGTGAGGAGCTTATTAAGAGTTATGATGTTGAAAATGCAGGATATGAATTTCTTAAAAGGCTTATGGCAAATGATCTTATTTTAATGTCCAGTTCAACTCCTGTTATGAAAGCTGTTGCTGCTCCCGGGCAGACAGATCCTCCTCTGGGTATACTTGGTTTTTCAAAACTAAGAACTATTCAGGAAGAGAAGTTAACTGGAGCGTTTATCGAAGACCTTTCGCCTGTTACTGGGTTTAGAACAACTACAATCATGGCTGTTGGAGCCTTCTCTAAACACCCAAATGCGGCAAAGCTAATGATTAAGTGGCTGTTTGGTGGAGATAATCCTACTCCGGATAATCTTGCAGGTTATGCTCCGTATTACGTTTTAGGCGACTGGGCTGTAAGAACAGATCTGGTTGAACCAGAAGGGCAGAAACCTATTTCAGAAATGGACTTTTATGTGGAAGATGCAGACTGGCTTTATAATAATGCCATCAAAGTTAGAGATTTCTGGTTGCAGAATCAATAGGTTGAAATAAAATTTGCAAAAAAGAACGAAATGAAAAATATATTTCTTTACATTAGCATTTTGTCATGATAGATTAAAAAGAGAGGTATTCAAAATGAAAAAGATTTTAATTGTACTAAGTATTTTTTTATTGATTGTTCCTGCTTTCATATTTGCAGGAGGAGATTCTGAATCTGATATGACTGTGGAACAATGGGAAGAATGGGCAGGACTGGGTAGTTTTACTCCTGCGGAAGATGACTGGGATGCTATTATAGCAGCAGCAAAAGAAGAGGGTGAAGTTACTATTTATGCAAACACTTCCAGAGTTTTTGATTTTGCAAGAACTTTTTATAATAAATACGGAATAAAAGTTATTGCTAATGATATGAGCCAGGGGAGTTTATATGAAAAACTTGGACGGGAAATTGATGCTGGTATAAAAAATGCTGATGTTGTTCTTGTTTCTGATTCTCCAACCATGTACCATGATTTTTTTGATACTGGTAGAGTTTACAGATATGTTCCGGTTGAAATATTTCCTTTACTAAATGATTTGGCAAAAAATGAACCCCTGGGAATTCAGCGATTTGGTGGAAAGGCAATTGCTTACAATTCACAGACTTATCCTGATGGACCCCCTATTGATACATGGTGGGATTTAACCAGACCCGAATGGCATGGAAAAATTATAACAAAAGACCCTATGCTGGGTGGGTCAGAGATAAACTTTTTTGCTTCTTTTATTAAATATGCAGACGTTATGGGAGCATTGTATGAAAAAGAGTTTGGTGAACCTATAACTTTAAATGGAACAGAAAATGCAGGGTACGAATTTCTTCTAAGACTTATGAACAACGGGCTTATACTTATGAGCAGTGGAACCCCTGTTGCAGGTGCTGTTGGCGCTCCAAACCAGGAAAATCCTCCTCTTGGAATTATTGGACCTTCAAAACTCAGGCTTAAAGAAGATGAAGAACTTTATTTTGAAATACTTTGGGATGTGGCTCCAGTTGCAAGTTATTTAAGTAAGCAGACAATATCAATACCCGTATTCTCTCAACATCCAAATGCTGCAAAGCTTTTAATAAAATGGCTTTATGGGGATGAAAAGGGTATGGATGGATATAAACCGTTCTGGGATCTTGGCACATGGAGTCCCAGAACAGATGTCCCTCAGCCAGGTGATCAGAAAGAACTTGATGAAATGTCTCTTTGGGTAGAAGACAGTGATTGGTTATATGCAAATGTTGTAAGATTTAGAGATTTTTGGATTGAACATATGTAAAATAATATAATATTAGTTTGCCCACATCGTACTGGTGTGGGTTTTTTTATAAAAGAAAAAATACTTTCATTATGAATTATAATGAAAATATTTTGTTTATTTTCCTTGACAAATTATAATACATAGGCGAAAATGAAATATATTTTTCATTACTTTGATGATATGAAAAATAATACCATATTTAGGAGCAATTAATGAAACTGATAAAAGTTATTACTTTAGCAATGTTGGTAGGGATTTTATTTTCCTGTGCTACAAAGCCTGTAACTCAGCAATTGAAACCAAAAGTAATTGGAGCTACAAAGAAAGCTGTAGTACTTGAATATACTGAAACAAGAACAGATTTTTTAGTTAAACCTGTATATCAAACTGGGCGAACAGGACTTCTAAGTGGAGATGCAGATGATCCGGCAGTATGGGTTCATCCAACAGACCCATCAAAAAGTTTAATTTTTGGAGTTGATAAGGAAGATGGTCTTTGGGTTTGGGATTTTACAGGGAAAGAACTTACTCACATTGATGCCGGAGGGAAACCTGGTAATGTTGATGTACGTACAGGTCTTATGCTTGGTGGAAAAGAAGTTGATATAGTGGCTTTAAATTTAAGAAAAGTACATTTTCAGGATGTTAGTAAAATAGCTGTTTTTGCTATTAATCCAGACTACACTTCCGGAGATGATGTTCTTACAGTTCTTGCAGATGGGACAAGTGTAAATACTGAACTGCAAAAAGGAACATATGGTTTTGGTCTTTATAAAAATCCTAAAACAAATCTTATATATGCATTCGAAAATGCAAGTACAGGGCCAATTAGTCAGTATTTAATTGAGGATGACGGAACTGGGAAAGGAATTAAATTAACTCATGTAAGAGATCTTGAATATGGTGGTGAGACTTGTGAAGGTATGGTTGCAGATGACGAACTCGGTTTTTTCTATGTTGCTGAAGAAGATTTTGGTGTACATAAATACTATGCAGATCCTGAAATGTCTACTGCTCCTATAAATTCTTTTGCATTAGCAGAAGATGGCTACAGCAGAGATAGAGAAGGAATCTCCCTTTTTAATTATCCTGATGGAACTGGTTACTTTATTGTTGTAGATCAGGGTGATGCTTCAAATCAGATTGCTTCAATCCTTAGAATATATGAACGTGAAGGTGATAATAAATTTGTAAAAACTGTTGCAATTCTTGACATGAATGGAAAACCAATGTGGGATGAGGATGGAGTAGATTCTCTTTATACTTCAGTTCTTCCTGGTTTCCCTAATGGAATAGTTATTGGTCATGATGGAGATCATTCTACATATACTATTTATGACTGGAAAGATATAGCTGGTAGCGAATTAAATATATACAGCGAATAAGAAGGTATTGGGAGATTATATAATGAGTAATATTGCTCTGGAACACAGAGAAGTGAAGGGTAGCCCATTTCTTAGAAAATTGGTAAGAAATCTTACCATGCCACAAAGAATAATGGCATTTCTTTTAATTATGCTGCTGATCTTTTTTGTCATAATGCCTGCTATAAACCTTGTTTATACAAGTTTGACTTTTTCTCTTTCAGACCGAAGATTACCTCAGGTTGTAGACAGGGGAATAGAAGTTGTACCAGGCGAATTTACAACTGTACATCTGGAAAGAGTGTTCTGGAGTAAGTTAACTAATAAAATGTTTCTTATCCCATTACTGAACAGTTTAATGATAACTTTTGGGCTAACAGCATTGTCTATGATAATTGGAAGTACTTTAGCATGGCTGGTTGTACGAACAAATCTTCCATGGAAAAAGGGAATAGCCAACTTTGCGTCTATTCCCTATATTATTCCTTCCTGGCCCATAGCTCTGGCGTGGATCAGTGTTTTTAAAAATACAAAAATAGGTGGAAGTCCCGGTTGGTTTCAATTTATATTCCATGTAGCTCCACCTGACTGGATATCATATGGTATTCTACCAATTATAATTTGTCTTAGCCTTCATTATTATGCCTTTTCCTTTATTACAGTTTCCGGAGCTCTTGCTTCTATAGATTCGAGGCTGGAAGAGACTGCAGAATTGATGGGAGCTTCAAAGTCGCTTGTAATGAGAAAGATAACTTTACCACTGGTTTTGCCGGCGCTTTTATCTGCTTTTATTCTTACATTTTCAAAAGGCATTGGTACTTTTGGAACACCTGCATTTTTAGGACTTCCTGTAAGATTTTTCACACTTTCCACACAGGTCTACAGTAATGTAAAAAATAACCTTGCAGGAGATGCTTATCTTTTAGCCATTGTGATGATACTTATCTCTTCTTTAACAATTTATATGAATGTGAAGGTTATAGGAGCCAGAAAGAGTTTTGTTACAATTTCCGGTAAGGGTTTTAGAGCAAACCCGGTAAAACTTGGAAAATTCAAATGGGTAATATTTGCATTGGTAATTATATTTATTCTGCTTTTTGTAATTGGTCCTCTTTATATTCTAACATGGCAGACTTTTATGGAAAGAGACGGTGATTATTCCTTATCCAATTTTACTTTACATTACTGGATAGGTCCTGATGGAGCTTTAGGGAAAGCCGGGCAGCTGTTAGGAGAAGGCCAGGCTGGAATATTGCGTAACGGTGATATCTGGTATGCCGCTTGGAACAGTGTTCGTCTTGCTATTACAGTATCTTTATTGGCTGCATTTTTAGGAATACTTCTTGGATATTCTATTGTAAGGGGTCGGGGTACAAAGCTTGCAAGTACACTGGATGCACTTTCTTTTGCCCCTTATGTTTTTCCTGGAATAGCTTTTGGTGCAGTATATCTTAGTATGTTCGCAAAACCATTTGGGCCAATTCCTGCTTTATATGGAACCTTTTCATTACTGGTTCTTGTATCTTTGGCAAAAAGGATGCCTTTTTCTTCCAGAACAGGTACTTCTGCAATGTTACAGGTCCATAAGGAACTCGAAGAAGCAGGTGAGCTTGTTGGAGCAGGATTTTTTAAACGATTTACAAAAATAATATATCCTCTTACAAAAAGTGGTTTTATTGCCGGATTACTTCTCTCTTTTATTACAACAATGAGAGAACTATCCCTAATTGTACTTATAGTCACACCAAAAACGAAGGTCCTGACAACTATGATCTTTCGTTATGCCGAGGGTGGTTATCATCAGTATGGCGATGCCATAACAATGTTTGTTGTAATAATAAGTCTGTCAGGTACTTTACTTATTCGAAAGTATCAGGGTACCGGGCTTGCAAAAGGAATTGGAGGTTGATTGTGGCAGAGGAAAAAAGAAAGGTAAAAATTAAAATAGAAAAACTGCGAAAGGCATTTGGGGAAGTAGTAGCAGTTAAAGATATAGATCTGGATATTTATGAAGGGGATTTTTTAACTCTTCTTGGTCCATCGGGTTGTGGTAAAACAACAACTTTACGGGCAATTTCAGGCCTGGAAGAAGCCACTGATGGCAAAATATATATAAATGATAAGCTGGTTTTTTCAAAAAAAGATGAACTTATTGTTGCCCCATCAAAAAGAAATGTTGGATTGATCTTTCAATCATATGCTCTATGGCCTCATATGACTGTAGAAGCAAATATTGCTTTCGGGTTGAAAATAAAAAAACTTCCAAAGAATGAGATAGATAAAAGGGTGAAAAATATTCTCGCAGATGTACATTTGGAAGGTTATGGTAAAAGATACCCTTCAGAATTGTCCGGTGGTCAACAGCAAAGAGTAGCCATAGCACGAATGTTAATAAACAGACCGCAAATATTTTTAATGGACGAACCATTATCAAATTTAGATGCAAGATTAAGAATAGAGATGCGATCTGAGCTTATACAACTTCATAACCGAACTGGAGCTACAACTATATATGTTACTCATGACCAGGAAGAAGCAATGACTCTTTCTACAAGGATATGTGTAATGAACGAGGGAGTTATTAGACAGATAGCCTCCCCTGAGGAGATTTATGGAAGGCCGGCAGATATGTTTGTTGCAGGCTTTATAAGCAATCCACAGATGAATTTTTTTAAAGGTATAGTGGAGCAAAAGGGTGCTAAAACAGTAATAAAAGCTGGTGGTTTCTCGGTAGAAGTTCCAAAAGATATTGTTGGCAACAGGAATGAAGTTGTATTTGCAGTTAGACCTGAGGATTTTGTAATTGATCCAAAAGGTACTTCATATAATATTAAAACAAGATTACCTGCAGGTAGTTTTCAGATAGCCATGGCAAACAATGGGGATGAAAAAGATATTGCTCTTATGTTTGACGGTGAAGAAGACATCACTACAGGAGAAGTGATTAAACTGGTTATAAAGAAAGATAAATTTCATATTTTCGATAAGAAAACAGAGAAAAGATTAAATTAGGTAGTTATCCATCGTAGATGGATCTAAATATTTAGGAGGAAAGCATGAAGAAAATTATTACAATCGCACTTATTGCAGTAACATTACTGGCAATGGTTGGATGTGTTTCCGGACCACCGGCTCTTGATTCATTCGAAAAAGATCAGGGTGTTGTAATGCCTTATCTTATGTTTGGTGATAAAACAGAGGGTGAACACGACAGTGAAGCATATTTGTTTGACAAGGTGAAATCAATTGCAAGTGATTCTCAGGGTAATATCTATGTAGGTGGAAAGAAATTTGTTCTTACAGAATATACCTCAGATGGAGCATTTGTAAAAATCCTTGCAGAACGTGGTGATGAAGATGGTCAGCTTAACTATGTTAAGGGTATTGCATGTAACAGTATGGATTATGTCTATGCTACAGATTCTATTAACAAAAGAATCAATATTTTTGATGCTGATGGTAACTGGTTAAGAAGCTTTGGTGAAAAAGGAACTGGCCCTGGACAGTTTAGTGATATAGGTCCAATTGCTATAGATGCAGATGATAATCTTTATGTATCTGATGATGATAATGGTGTAGTTGTTTTTGATAAAGATGATAATTACATTAAAAACATTGGTGTTAAGGGTGAAGGTGCTGGTCAGACAGCAGAATTTGGATGGCTTGCAACTGATTCTGAACTTGGACAACTTTATGTTGCTGTAGATGGTCTTGGTAAGATAGATGTTTATGATATGGAGAGCGGTGACTACAAGTTTGACATTGGCGGACTTGGACAGGGTCCCGGAATGTGGGAAGAAGATATCGAAGGTCTTGCTGTTGGCCCATGGAATATTTTATTTGCAATGGATGAAGCTGGTGGAAATATAAAAGCTTTCCAGGGTGATGGAACTTTTATAACACAATGGGGTAAAGCAGGTCTTTATGAAGGTGAACTTGCAAGTAGTGAATCAATTGCTTATGATGCAGCAAACAGAAGAATTGTTGTAGCAGATGAAAAGAATTATCGTGTACAGGTTTTTTCACTTGACGCTTTAGGTTTCTAATTTTATATCTGGCAGAGTGTAAACTCTGCCAGAACTTTTTATACCAGGTAAAAAGATTTTATTTTTACTGCTCTGTGACATCATCTGGTAAAAGATATTGCCATTGAGAAGTAAAACTAACCAATAAAAATATGATACAGCAAAAAATATTTAGGATATAGCTATGTTTCATGAAAATAAGGAGCGCAGATGAGCGTTTTTAAAGAAAACGATATTAGAGGCTTGTACCCGGGAGACTGGGATAAAAATACAGTTTTTAAAATTGCCTCATTTTTACCTCAAATAATAAATTGCAAAAATGTAGTTATTGGAAGAGATGGTAGGGAATCCTCAAATGAAATTCTTGAATATTTAATAAAAGGCCTTACAGAAAGAGGCCTTGACGTTATTGATATAGGTGTTATAGATACACCAGCTCTATATTTTACTGTAGGTAATTTTAATTATGATGCTGGTATTATGATTACTGCCTCCCATAATCCTGTTGGTTACAATGGATTAAAAATTATCTCTGCCGGGGCATCGCCAGTAGAATATACCAGTGGTTTAATGAAGCTTGAAAAATTAGTTATTAACGAAAAATTAAAAAATATTAAAACCATTGGCAATTACAATATTCTTGATATAGAAGATGATTACATTAACTATTTAAAAAAATACAAAATTAGTAAAAAGAAAATTAAAGCTGTTTTTGACTGCTCTAATGGAGCTGCCGGAAGATTTGCAAATAAGATTTTAGAAGATTTTTCAGGAGAAG
>JAOZPU010000109.1 GCA_029932585.1 Spirochaetia bacterium
AAAAATATAAGGAGACTGTTTTGGAAAAAAAACTAGATGGTAAAACGGTAGTACTCGGACTTCAGCATACATTTGTTATGTTTGGGGCAACTGTACTTGTTCCATTAATTACTGGCCTTGATGTAGGTGTTACACTTTTCGCTGCTGGTGTTGGAACATGGTTATTTCACATTGTTACTAAATTTAAGGTGCCAGTATTTTTAGGCAGCTCATTTGCTTTTATCCCGCCAATTCTTGCAATAACTGCACAAACCGGGGATATTGCATATGCGACAGGTGGTATTTTAATTGCAGGTTTTATGTATGTAATTGTTGCATTTATTTTTAAGTTTGTAACTTATGAAACACTGCATAAGATTCTTCCTCCTTCTGTAACCGGTCCAATGATTATTCTTATTGGTATGATGCTTGCTAATGTTGCTATTAGTAATGCTAATGGTTCTTACTCAGCTGCTTTGGTGGAGAAGATTGGTGTTAACGGTGCCTGGGGTATTGCTCTATTTACATTTGCAGTTGCTGTAATAGTAAAAACTGCTTTTAAGGGATTTATTACAGCATTGCCTGTACTTATTGCTCTTATTTCAGGATATATTCTTTCAATTATTCTTGGAGTTACAGATTTTTCAAATGTAGCTTCTGCTGCATGGGTTGGACTCCCTGGTTTTATGCTTCCTAAATTTGCAGCAGGTGCAATTATGATGACTGTTCCTATAGCTCTTGTAACTATGGTAGAGCACTTTGGCGACGTTCTTGCTATTGGTAATGTTGTAGATGAAGATTTTATCAAAGACCCGGGTATACACAGAACACTTCTTGGGGATGGTCTTGCAACTTCTCTTTCCGCTCTTATGGGTGGACCTGCAAATACAACATACAGTGAAAATACTGGTGCTGTAGCTCTTACAGGTGTTAAAGATCCTGTAGTTATGAGAATTGCAGCAGTTTTCGCAATTATACTTTCTATTATTCCTAAATTTACTGCAATTATTGGATCTATTCCAGGACCTGTAATTGGTGGTATTTCAATTCTTCTTTTTGGTATGATCTCTTCTATTGGTATCAAAAATATGGTTGATGCAAAAATTGACTTAACACTTCCTTCAAACCTTATGGTAACAGCAGCAATGCTTGTTCTTGGTCTTGGTGGTGCTTCTTTTACAATTGGTGCTGTTACTTTAAGCGGTCTTGGACTTGCTGCACTTGTTGGTATCTTTTTAAATATTGTTCTTAACTTTAAGAGTTTTAAAAAAGCATAACTTATTTAAATTAAGTTGCTATGGCCGTCAACATCTGTTGGCGGTTTTTTTATACTTGAAATTAAGATAATTCGAAGTAAAATAATAGAATGATTAAGAAAACATATTTTGCTGATATTGTAGGAGCTTCTGTTTCTGTAGCGCCATGGGAAGGTGTTGTTCAGTCAATCTATTCTAAAGCTGTGAATCTCCTGCACCCTTCAGGAGTTTTGATTTCACTTGTAGACAGTATCGACAATATGACCGATTTTGGATTGGTAGTCAAAAATTTTAGTTTATTAATTTCTGAAATATCCAATGGTAGTCATTTTTTATGGGAAGGGAATCGTATTATCTTTTCAGATATAATTGTAGATATATCCAGGGCTTCTGAATGGTCTGGAGCTCTTTCGAAGGATTCTATTAATAATTCCGCTGATATGGCATCTTTAAAGAGAGCTTTTAATAAATTGGCTACAGATGAGGGGCTTTCTCCCGTTCTTACAAATAAGGAAGGCAATATATATTCGAATGCTGCAGAAAAACTATTGGAAAAGGCAGTTACAAAAGTAAATATTTCAAAAGGTACTTTAGTAGATTTAAGCCACCTTGTTGGTTTAGGTATTGGATTTACTCCTTCTGGAGATGATTTCCTGGCAGGAGTAATGCTCTTTGAAGCCATGTATGGGACTAGTATAATTAATAGGACGATTATAAAAGCTAAACTTTCCGGGACTACAGAGGGAGGGAGAACCTTGCTTCAACTTGCTTTAAGTGATTCTTTTCCGTTTTATCTTAGACAATTTGCGGAATCGATATTAAATGGGAGTTTCTATCCATCTGAAGGTGTGACAAAGGTAATAAAGCATGGTTCCACATCCGGAAGTGATGCATTAACAGGTTTCCTGTGGGCTGTAGAAAAAAATGAAAAAAACAGCCTAATTAATTTGACATAATTTCAATTCGTGTTATAATTCTCCTTTATTTCTGATAAAAAAAACAGCTGGTAAGCTTTCCTCTTCTGGTTAATTTACCGGTTTTTTTCTTTTTTACTCAAAAAAATGAGTATATTAATATTTTCAGTAATAAATATATTATAAATTAATTGGAGGCCAGGTTGTGGATAATTTTAGGTATATAAAACCTTCCACCGTGGATGAAGCTATTTCCAGTAAAAGAGAATATGGCAAAAAGGCTAATTTTCTTTTAGGCGGAACAGATCTTTTTATTGCAATGGATAAAGGTGTAATAACACCAGAAGTTGTTATCGATCTAAAGGGTATAAAAACATTAAAATACCTTGAAGAAAAAGATGGAGCTATTTTTATTGGTGCAGCAGTTACATGGACAGAGCTAATAGAATCGGAGATTATAAAAAAAATGGTACCAGCTTTATGGGAGGCTGCAGATCTTGTAGCATCTGTTGGTGTCAGAAATACAGCTACCCTTGTGGGAAATCTTTGTAATGCTGTTCCTTCTTTAGAAAGTGGAGCGCCTCTTTATGTAAGAGATGCAGTGGTTTTTCTTGAAGGTAAAGATGGAAAAAGAGAAGTTTCAGTTAAGGACTTTTTTACTGGTGTAAAAAGAACAGTTCTTAAAGATGATGAACTAATGACAGGTCTTAAAATTCCTGTAGTAAAGGAATTTGGTGAAGTTTACATTAAAATGGGAAGATACGAAGGTGAAGATCTGGCTCAGGCTGGTGTTTCTGTCTTTGTAGATAAGAACAATAATTATAAAATTTCTCTTAGTGCAGTTGCTGTTACTCCTGTAAGGGCTACTAAGGCAGAGGATTTTCTTAAAGGTAAAAAACTTACCGATGAACTTGCAGCAGAAGCGGCAGAATTGGCATTGGAAGCTATTGCACCTATTTCAGATATTCGGTCAAGTAAAGAGTATCGAATCCATATGTGCCGTATAATGGTCAAACGTGGACTAATAGCAAGTGTTTCCAGAATGGAAACAGGTGTACCTGCTTTAAGTACACGGTTAATATAGGGAGGATGTCAGATGAATCATATATTGAAATTTAATTTAAATGGAGAGGCTGTTGAAGTTGCTGTAAAATCCAACGAAAAACTGCTTGATGTTCTCCGTGATAAACTTGGGGCTGTAAGTGCCAAATTCGGATGCGGTGTTGCAGAATGCGGAGCATGTACAGTTCTTATTGATGATCTTTCTGTTAGATCCTGTATAACTTTTGCTGTGGAAGTTGAAGGTAAAAGTGTTGTTACCCTTGAAGGCCTTCAGGCCGATGGACCAACTAAAATACAGAAAGCTTTTATTAAGCATAATGCTTTCCAGTGTGGCTTTTGTGCTCCCGGTTTTATAATGAGTGCTACAGAGCTTATTTCAAAAAACCCTTCACCCAATGAAGAAGAGATGAGACATGCTCTTGCCGGAAATCTGTGCCGTTGTACCGGTTATCAGAATATTGTTGACGCAATGAATGAAGTTGCTGAAGACAATAAAGGGGGAGTAAAATAATGAAAGAGAATCTGAAAGTTGTTGGTCATGACGCTGTAAGACTTGATATTGTAGAAAAGGTCCTAGGTGCTGCAGAATATACAGATGATATTGCATTTGGTCCAAACCTGCTTCATATGGCAATTCTTGGCTCTCCCTATGCTCATGCAGAAATACTAAGTATAGATACTAGTGAAGCTAAAAAACTCCCCGGAGTAAAAGCTGTTATTACAGGAGAAGACTATCCTGAGAAATTCGGTCTTTATTTAAAAGACAAATCAATTTTTCCTGTGGATAGAGTACGTCAGGTAGGTGAGCAGGTTGCCGGAGTTGTCGCTACTTCTTATGAGATTGCAAGAAATGCAACAAAACTGATAAAAGTAGAATATAAGGAACTTCCTGTAATTTTGGATCCTTATGATTCTATAGCTGAGGGAGCAATCTTAATTCATCCTGATCTTGGGAATTATGTAATTGAACCCTGGCTTGAAGCACAGCCGGGCACTAACATCGGTCATTTAAGAAGAATACGTAAGGGTGACATTGATAAGGGTTTTGCAGAAGCAGAGACAATAGTTGAAGGTGAATATCATATTCCTCATGTAGCTCATACTTGTATTGAAACACATATATCTGTTTCCAAGTTTAGTCTTGACGGTAGGCTGACAATGTGGAATTCCACTCAGTCTCCTCATACACAGCGTAATATAATGGCTGTTGCCCTGGGTATGAACCATAAAGATGTTCGTGTTATAGCCCCTCCAATAGGTGGTGGTTTTGGTGGTAAAGCTGGTATTTCCATGGAAGTTATGGCTGCAGCTGGTGCAAAATCGTGTCCTGGACATCCTGTTAAACTTAGATGGACTCGTGAAGAAGAGTTTTATAACTCATCCCAAAGAACAGGTCTTAGAAATAAGGTAAAAATTGGGTTTAAAAAGAACGGTAAAATTATTGCTTTTAAACATGAGATGTTCTGGGATGTTGGTGCATCTGCTGAATATGGTTCCAATGTAGTAAATGCCACAGGGTTTTCAGCTACTGGGCCATACTATATTCCTAATGTATATATTGATTCAAAGGCTTGCTATACAAATAATCCTACATGCTCTGCTTACAGAGGGTTCGGTTATTCAGAATTCTCCTTTGGTATTGAAAGTACTATGGACAAAGCTGCTAAAATAATGGGTATTGATGCAGTAGAACTTCGAAGAATCAATGCTATTAAAGAGGGTGAGGGCGTTGCATATGATGTCCCTATGAATCCAAATGGTCTTATTGAATGTATTGATAAGGTTGCAGAAGAGATTGGATGGGGAATTGAAGAGAAATCTGATGATCCCAATAAAATTATTGCCAAGGGTTTTGCTTCTGTTTGGAAGGCTCCTGCAATGCCTGCCAATGAATCTTCAAGTGCTTTTATTAAATTCTCTGAAGATGGAAGTATCAATGTCATGGTTTCAGGTATGGAACTTGGACAGGGACTTTTAACTGTAATGGGTAAAATTGCAGCTGAGGTTCTTGGCCTTACACTCGATAAAGTTAGAGTAGAGCTACCAGATACAGATCGTAACCCTTATGAATGGCAGACAGTTGCATCCCATGTAACCTGGAGCTGTGGTAATGCAGTTAAACGGGCAGCAATAGATGCAAGGGATAAGATTCTTGATATAGTACAAAGAGCTCATTTTATAGATAAGAGTCAGTTGTATCTGGAAGACAATGGTGTAAAATGCACCACACAGGATTCATTTTATATTCCTTTCTCTGATTTTGTTATTACAGGTATTCAGACAGAGCATAATACATGGGTTGGTGGTCCTATTCTTGGCAGCGGAATGTTTATGCCGGAATATACTAATGCCATGGTTGATCCTAAAACAGGTTTGGGCGGACATCCTATGGTTCACTATACTGTAGGTGCAGGTGCTGTTAAGGTTGAGATTGATAAAGAAACCGGAAGAATGAAAGTTCTTAAAATGGCAGAAGCTTTTGACCTTGGTAAGGCAATTAATCCTGATCTCTCCAAAGATCAGATCAATGGTGGGTTTGTTCAGGGGCTTGGAACAGCTATGTGGGAACAGTGTATCTTTGATGAAAAGGGTAAAATGCTTAATGATGGATTTACAGATTATAAAATTCCAACCATTGTTGATGTACCCAGGGATATGAATCCTATTCTTGTTGAAGTTCCTCAGCCTGATGGACCCTATGGAGCCAGAGGTCATTCAGAACATACAATGATTCCAGTTATGCCGGCTATTGCCAATGCAGTTGCCAATGGTCTTAGTGTAAGAATTGTGGATGTTCCTGTAACAGCAGAGAAAATTGCCATGAGGATGAATGATCCGAAATATAAGGAGGAAATGTGAAACAAGTACTTATAGAAAAAGATGCTTATTACGACTCCGTATTTTTAATGCTGATTAACAGAGAAGTTAAGAAGATAGAAGGTGTTAATGATGCTGTTGTCTCTATGGGAACAGAGATGAATATAACACTGCTAAAAGATACGGGCCTTGCAGATAAAGAGCTGGATGGTGTAACACCAAACGATCTTATAATTGCAATTGATGGTGAAAACGAAGAAGTTGTTGCCAGTGCTATGAAAGCTGCAAAAGAATTAATGGATAAAAAGAGTGGAGGAGATGAAGGGGAAGGATATAAACCTTCAAGTCTTGAAGGAGCTATAAAAACTGTTCCCGATGCAAACCTGGCTATTATTTCTCTTCCTGGTGAATTTGCATCCAGAGAAGTCAGAAAGTCATTAAACAATGGTCTTCATGTTATGCTTTTTTCTGACAACATTAGTGTAGAAAGTGAAATTGAACTTAAAAATTTGGCTAAAGAGAAGGGTCTTCTAATGATGGGACCTGACTGTGGAACTGCTATAATTAATGGTAAACCACTCTGTTTTGCTAATGTAGTAAGACCTGGTGATATAGGTGTTGTTGGTGCTTCGGGAACCGGACTTCAGGAAATTACCTGTGCCATTGAAAAGTTTGGTGGTGGAATTACTCAGGGTATTGGGACTGGGGGTCGGGACCTTAAGAATGTCCAGATTGGCGGAACTATGATGCTAATGGGGATTGAAGCTCTGAAAAATGATGATTCAACCAATGTAATTGTAGTTGTTTCAAAACCACCAGCTGATGTTGTTGCAGAAAAGGTTATTGATGCTTTAAGTAAAACTGGTAAACCTTCTGTAATTCATTTTATTGGACTTGACCCAAGAGAACAAAAAGGGAACCTGTACTTTGCAGGTAATCTTGAAGAAGCTGCCGGTATGGCGGTTGCTCTTTCCAAGGGTGAAACTTATGTAGAAAGAACATATACAATTGATAGAGCAGAAGTTGATGCAATAATAGAAAGAGAAACAAAAGGAATGTCCGGTTCACAGAAATATATCCGTGGATTGTATACTGGTGGAACACTTGCTGATGAAGCTTTAATAATGTTTGACAGAGAAATTGGAAATATCTATTCTAATAATCAGTCTAAAAAAGATTTTATTCCTGCAGATCCTAACAAATCTATTGAACATACAATTGTTGACTTAGGTGATGATGTTTACACAGTTGGAAGACCCCATCCTATGATTGATCCTTCAACAAGAGAAGACAGAATAAAAATTGAAGTTGAAGATAATGAGATGGCAGTAATGCTTCTTGATATTGTTCTTGGTTATGGATCTCATGAAGATCCTGCAGGGGCAATACTTGATTCTTTGAAAGCTGCTAAAGAAAAATTTGCTAAAGATGGTGGATATCTTTCAATAATTACTTCAATTACAGGTACAGAAGGGGATTTTCAGAGTATAGATGCAACGAAGAGTAAACTGGAATCAATTGGGTGTATCGTTATGCCGTCAAACTTTCAGGCATCTACACTTGCCCTGGAAATAATGAGGAAGGTGGAAAAATAATGGATGTAAAGAACATTAATAAACTATTTAAACAGGACCTTTCTGCAGTTAATCTTGGACTTGAGTCCTTTGCTGATAATCTGAAGAATGAGGGTGTAAGTGCAATACAGGTGCAATGGAAACCACCAGCAGGTGGTAATAAAGAGATAGCAGATCTTCTTGAGAAGCTCGATGTTATTAGGGAGAAAGTTGATGTTGCCGGAGCAAATAAAAAGGCAGCAGAGATTATAAATAATGGTAAACCAACTGTTGTGGACATCTCTACAGCGGGAAAAGCTATACCCGGGATGAGAAAAAAATTATTTCTTCATGCTGGACCTCCTGTTACATGGGATAGAATGAGCGGACCTACAAGGGGAGCTGTAATTGGCGGTCTTGTTTATGAAGGTTTAGCAAAAACATTTGAAGAAGCTGAGAAACTTGCAGCATCCGGGGAAATTGATTTTGAACCTTGCCACGACCATAGCACAGTTGGTCCTATGGCTGGAATTGTAACCTTTAGCATGCCTGTTTGGGTTCTTGAAAATAAAGCTTATGGAAATAAATCCTATGCAACCTTAAATGAAGGTTTAGGGAAAGTTTTACGATATGGTGCGTATAGTGAAGAAGTTCTGGAAAAATTAAGATGGATGGAAAGTGATCTTGCACCTATTTTAAAGAAAGCTCTTGATTTGTATGGTGAACTTGACATGAAAAATATTCTTGCACAGGTTCTTCAAATGGGAGATGAAGGTCATAATAGAAACAGGGCCGGTACATCTATATTTATTAGAGAGATGGCTCCTTATTTGGTAGTGCTTGACGAACCAAAAGAGAAAATACAAAAAGTTCTTCAGTTTTTAAATGCAAATGATCATTTCTTTTTGAATCTTTCCATGCCTTCAGCAAAATGTATAATAGATGCTGCAGCTGATATTGAGGGAAGTTCAATTTGTACAACAATGGCACGTAATGGAACTGATTTTGGTATAAGAATGTCCTGTACCGGCAGCCAGTGGTTTGTAGCACCAGCTCCAATGGTTGATGGCCTGTATTTACCAGGGTATACCGAGGATGATGCAGCTCCGGATATTGGAGATTCCACAATAACTGAAACTATAGGTATCGGAGGATTTGCAATGGCTGCAGCGCCGGCAATTGTCAAATTTGTAGGTGGAACTCCAAAAGATGCAATTAGTATTACAACAAAGATGTACGAAATTACAGAAACGGAAAATAAAATTTTCCAGATACCAGCCCTTGATTTTAGGGGAACTCCAACAGGAATTGATATTTTGAAGATTGTTGAAACTGGTATCCTTCCTGCTGTTAATACAGGAATAGCACATAAAAAGCCAGGCATTGGTATGGTTGGTGCAGGTTTAGTTAAACCGCCGGAAAAATGTTTTAATGATGCTTTTAAGGCATTTGTAGAGAAATATTCATAACATTCTGATTTATCAGAATTATTTTAGGTTTTTTGCCGGTAAGAATTATTCCGGCCTATATTATAAATAAATTTTTGCAAGGCTGGTCGGAAGCAAGCTTGCCTGGTCGGGACTTTGTCCCTGCTCGGCTATGCAACCTTTACTGCTCGCCTATGCAACCGTAGGAGAAAAAGATGAAAGCAATAGATTTAACAATTCCTTTAGGAATAGGTACACCTGCATGGCCCACATATGTTCCACTTCAGGTAGAATACTTTAAAAGACTTGCCCCAAATGGAGCTAATGGTCAGATTGTAAAACACTCCAACCATGTTGGTACACACCTTGATGGTGAGATCCATTTTTACACACCTGGAAAAGATATGGCTGAACTTCAGCTTGACTATCTTTTTAACGATGCTGCTATTGTAGATCTTTCTGATATTGCCGGTGACTATGATGTTTATACATCTAAAATGGTAGAAGACAGAGTAGAAGTAAAAGAGGGTGATATTCTTATTATCCACACAGGTTACCATCATTATGGTTGGGATCAGTCTACTGCAGATGAAGTAAGATACATGATCAAACATCCCGGTCCGGACAGAGAGTTTGCTGAATGGGCAAAGAAGAAAAAACTGAAATGGATTGGTGTTGACTGTGGTTCTGCGGATCATCCAATGAACACAAAAATTAGAGACTGGATGCCTAAAGAAGCAAGACACTGTGATGCACACATGAAAGAAAAATATGGTAAGGGTCTTGATGAAATTTTTGCTGAAGATAAATATCAGCTTATGCACCTTGAAATGTTCAACCATGGAATTATCCATGCAGAATGTATGGGTGGTGATATTGACCTTCTTCTTAA
>JAOZPU010000110.1 GCA_029932585.1 Spirochaetia bacterium
TGATAATAAAAAAACATGATATGAAAAAAGAAACCAGAGAAGAAATGCGCGGTGGCCCAGGTCAAGTGGAAATTCTTCATATGGTTTCTCCACAATCTATGATAAATGCACGTTTAATGGCCGAATTAACTTTAGTCCCAGGTTCTGGAATAGGACTTCACCAGCATGATAATGAAACAGAATACTATATAATTACTGAAGGTTCCGGTATTGTTGTTGAAAATGATGGTGAAAAAAATGTCAACAAGGGTGATATTGTTGTAACAGGAAATGGACAGAGTCACAGTATTACTAACACTGGGAAAACCACTTTAAAATTTATTGCTGTAATTGTTACAGAATAATTTATCTTCATTTTTATGATAAATATAATATATCAAGACTTGCCTTTCAATCCTTATAAAAACTCTGTAAAATACAGCTATGTTCAGCAAAAGATTTAAACATTTAACACCTTATACTCCAGGGGAACAGCCCCAGAACAGAAAGTATATAAAATTGAATACAAATGAAAACCCCTATCCTCCGTCCCCACTGATTGAAGAGTATCTAAAAAAAGCAGATATAGACCTACTTAAGCTATATCCCGATCCTGGTTCAGATAAACTTAGAAAGACAATTGGGGAATATTATAATTTACCTGCATCTATGGTTTTTGCAGGTAATGGCTCGGATGAAGTGCTCTCTTTCTGTTTTTATGCCTTCTTTGACAACACTAATGGACATCTACTCTTTCCAGAACATAGCTACAGCTTTTATCCAGTATATTGCGGGTTCTATGATATCCCATACAAGCGTATTCCCCTGGAAAAAGATTTTTCTATTTCTGTAGATTCATATATTGAAGAAAAAAATTACAGTGGAATAATTTTCCCTAACCCAAATGCTCCTACAGGTACATATCTTGAGCCTTCAGAAATTAAAAAGCTAATGATAAATACAAGGAAAGACAGAGTTGTAATTATAGACGAGGCTTATATTGATTTTGGTGGAGAATCTGCAGTAGAACTGGTAAATCTATTTGATAATCTTTTAATTGTACAGACATTCTCAAAAAGCAGGTCTTTGGCAGGTCTCCGGGTAGGATTTGCTCTTGGCAACAATGAACTAATATCTGCACTTGTTACAGTAAAGGACTCCTTTAACTCCTACCCTCTGGATACACTTGCACAAAATGCTGCAAGAATTGCCATGGAAGATACAGATCATTTTGAACACAACAAAACACGAATTATAGAAACAAGAGAGTTTACCATAAATAAGCTAAAATCCCTTGGATGGGAGATACTTCCATCTTTGGCCAATTTTATCTTTATTAAAAAAGATAATATTACAGGTAAAGAGATTTACGAAAAATTAAAAGACAAAGGTCTTCTGGTTCGCTACTTTGGGCATAGCGGTATTGAAGATTTTGTTCGTATAACAATTGGAAAAAAAGAAGACATGATTGTGTTAATTGATCTCCTTAAAACAATAGGGAGTCATTAAAAATGTCACTAAACTGGAAAGAAATTGATCTGATACTACACGAACTGGATCTAACCGGAGCTCTTATTCAAAAAATAAGACAACCTGACTTTAAAAGCTTACTCCTTGACCTATACAAGCCAGGAAATGCTTTTCCTCTTTTAATTAATCTAACCCAGGGGAATGTAAGACTTCACAGGCTAACAGGAAATAATCCTCGCAAGGTTATTCTTCAACGTTTTGCACAGTTTCTTAGATCCAGAATTAACGGCGGAAGAATAACCAGCGCTGAGCAGCTTAATAATGACAGAATAATAAAAATAATTGTTCTGTATGAGAAGGAAGAAACCTATATCTATATTCGCCTTTGGGGTGGAGCCTCAAATATTATTGTAACAGATAATTCTCATACAATTCTTGATGCATTTTACAGACGACCAAAGCAAAATGAAGTCTCCGGGGGTACTTACTCTCCTGAAAAGATTGATCCTACAAATGGGAAACCAAATAATAAGATATTTGAAATTCGTGAATATAATAATAATTTTACTTTTAATGAGTTTATTGAGAAAAGCTATAGAGAGATCGAGTCCAGCAGAGAAATTGTAACATTAAGATCCAGAGTTGAAAATATTTTAGATTCTAAAGAATACCAATTGGAATCCGCACTATCTGGCTTAAACTCACGAATAAATAATTATGAGAACTATAATCAGTACAAAGAACAGGCAGAGTTAGTTAAAGCAAATATTTATAAAATTCACAGAGGGGATACATTTCTTGAAACGGAAAATTATTTTAATGATAATAATATTACTAAAATTTCATTGGATCCTAATATAAATCCTGGTGAAAATAGTGAACTGTTATTTGCTAAATATAAAAAGGCTAAATCAGGGTTAAAAAATATTGTTGAAGAAATTAATAATCTCAAGAGAAATATTGTAAGTATACAAAAAGAAAGAAAAGAGTTGCAGAATCAAGTAAAACCGGAAAATGAACTGTCTAAGCTAAAAGAGTATCTTGCAGGAATACCAAAGCAGGTACAGCTTAAAGATAAAGAGAAGATTCCTGGGCTTCAGTTTACATCAGGAAGCTTTACAATACTTGCAGGAAGAACTGCAACTGAAAATGATTTATTATTAAGAAAATATGTCAGAGGTAATGATTA
Organism: Spirochaetia bacterium; assembly: GCA_029932585.1. Taxonomy (GTDB): domain Bacteria; phylum Spirochaetota; class Spirochaetia; order B11-G9; family B11-G9; genus JAJRQE01. Next base: position 2,639 of record JAOZPU010000110.1, read on the forward strand.
CTGGCTTCATACAAGAGATTATCCTGGTGGGTATATTTTTATAAAACTGATAAAGGGTAAAAGTATTCCTTTAGAAACCCTTCTTGATGCAGGAAACCTGGCAGTATTTTTTTCAAAGGCAAAAAACAGTGGTAAAGCAGACCTATACTACACCCAGGTAAAATACCTTAGAAGAGCTAAGGACAGTAAAAAAGGTACTGTGTTACCTACAAATGAGAAAAATTTATCCATTACAATTGATGAAAAAAGGTTAAATAAACTGTTGGGCAGGAATAGATATGAAGAAAATTGAGACCGAACATAAAACGACTGTAGATTTTATTTTATATCCTGGTATTAAGGGAGAATTAGAAAAAAGAATAAAACTGATCATGAAAGAAGCAGATATTTCAAAAACATCAATAGAAGAACCCGTAAAAGCTATTTTGGTACCTCATGCAGGATGGTCTCATTGTGATAAAATTATGGCATCAGCATATGCTTCTGTAGCAAATAGAAAATTTGAACGAGTAGTAATCCTTAGCAGAGTACATAGAGAACCGGCAAAATCTATTTTCCTGCCAGAGTTTTTATCTTACATAAGCCCTTTAGGAAATCTGGAAGTAGATCATACTATTCTTTCAGAACTTTCAAAAAGTAACAGTATATTTGAATACAACAACGTTCCTCATGTTGAAGAACATTCCATCGAAGTACAAATACCATTTATTAAATATTTATGGCCGGAAGCAAAAATTATACCTATACTGAGTGGTAAATCTACCAGCTCTATTTCAAGAAAATTATCTGAGTCATTAAGTAAAGTTTTTGAAAATAAGTTGGAAAGCACTCTTTTTATAGTCTCGTCCAGTATTTCATCTTATGAAACTGGTAATAAGTCCAGAGAAGAAGCTGATAGATTTATTTCAATCCTGAATAAAAAAGAGGACAGGAAAAACTTACCAGAAATGCTTAATACGGGAGAGATAGGCGCTTGCAGTGCAGACTGCCTTTCCGCTGTACTAAATTTATTTGGTAATAAAAGTTCAGTTAATATGCTGAATTTAAAATACTGGGAAAATCTGGAAGAAAAAGAAAAACGTGTATGTTTTGGAGCAATTTCTATAAGTTAAAAAAAAGGAAGGGAAAATGGAATTTTCACTTACAGATAATGAAAAACAAATTTTATTGGCCACTGCCAGGGAAAGTATTTCATCAAAACTGGAAAACAGAAACCCTGATTATCCAAAAGCTGAAAAAGGCTTACTGGAACCTCTTGGATCTTTCGTTACACTTCATATTGATGGGAAATTACGGGGTTGTATAGGACACATGCTTCCAGTCAGAGCCCTTATTGAAGATATTAAAATCCTTGCAAAAGAAAGTGCATTCCACGACCCAAGATTCCCGACCTTAAGTTTAAAAGAGCTGGAACAAATAGATATTGAAATATCTGTACTCTCTCCTCTAACAATTTCTTCTCCTGATAAAATAATTGTTGGAAAACATGGAATAATTATGAAAAATGGATATAATTCCGGAGTTCTTTTACCTCAGGTACCAACAGAACAGGGGTGGAACAGAGAAGAATTCCTTTCTAACACATGCCGAAAGGCAGGAATGCAAAACGATTGCTGGAAAGACCCAAATACCCAAATAGAAACCTTCACAGCCGTAATTTTCGGTGAAAAACAAACGTAGGGGTAGTCCAGAGAATCGATTTATCGACCCTCTGTGGCTGCCCGAAACGTAATACGATCAACCCAAAAACCCAATAATCTCATCCCGAATCAAATCCACATCCCCCGGATGAAACCATTTAACATCCGGCAAGGATTTAAAAAAGGTTATCTGTCTTTTCGCATAACGCCTGGAGTTCATTTTAATAAGATCCCGTGTGTCAGATAGAGTAATATCTCCCCTCCTACCCATTAAATAGAATTCTCTATATCCAATACCCTGCATACCAGGATCTGTTTCAAGCAATCCTTCTGTAAAGCATTGTTTTATCTCATTTATAAATCCTTCTTCAAACATCTCATCAACACGCTGGTCAACCCTTCTGTACAGTTCTGGCCTGTCTCTCTCAAGACCCAAAACAAGGGGCTCTATACCAGAGCGAATAGTATTAGAAGGTTTAAAATCAGATTGAGCTCTTCCACTACCTCTGACAATCTCCAGTGATCTTAAAATTCGATATTTATCATTAGGATGTATCTTTTCTGCCCGGTCAGGGTCATTTTTTTCCAATTCCCTGTATAGAAAATCAAGGCCTTTTAAATTTAACTCAATGAGAAGCTCTTCCCGATAAGAAGAGTCTATTTTAGGAATTTCAGGCAGACCGAACAGATAGTTTTTAAAGTAAAAAGCCGTACCCCCACAAAGAACAGGAATCTTTCCCCGACTGGTAATATCCAAAGCCAGCTTATCTGTCAACCTGACAAACTCCCCGGCATGGAACTGCTCTTTGGGAGATATTATATCAATTAGATGATGATGGATTTTTCTCTGAAGATCCTTTGAAGGCTTAGCCGTACCTATGTTTAGGGTACGATAAACCTGCATGGAGTCTGCGTTTATTATTTCATAATTTTCTTTAAACAGAGTGGAGATAAGTTCTGTTTTTCCAACGGCTGTCGGACCAAACAGAAGGATTATTTTCATTCTTCCAGTTGGTATTCTACTTTTCCTGAAAGAACCTGATCAATAGATTCTGTAACTACTTTCTCACCTTTTTCAGCAATTTCAAAGTCCTCACCTGAAGCAGTAATCTGATCTGCTCTTTTTATTATAGCACAAGTCATTGTATAAGCGTTTTTATCTTTAGTGATAAGAATATCTATAGGAATACTCATCAATCAATCTCCTTGACAGCTCTTTGTGCTGTATCGATATTAAACATTTTTTTCGTTAAATTATATTAAATTCCATATTTTTATATGCACAAATCGCCTTGCAATCGTAAAAGAAACCCACATTACAATAACGACTTAAAGTATGTAATTTGTGCACTATAACGGATATCAATACTATTGTAAAGATTCAGCAGCTTCCAGTATTAAGGCAACTACTTCATTTACATTATTTATATCAGTATCAATAACCAAATCTGCAAAATCATACTTATCTGTATCTATTGCATATATTTTTTTATACCTTGCACTATCCTTTTGGTCCCGATCCTCAGTTTCCTTAATTTTTTCTTCCAGGGTACTATTTTCACGATTAGCTATTCTTCCTGCTCTTATTGCAGGAGAGGCAGTAAGAAAAACCTTAAGATCCGCATCTGCTATCATCCATATTGCTAATCTTGAACCTAAAACACAATTACCTTCCTTAGCCAGATAAACTTGTTTTTTATCCAATTCCATATCAATTGCGGTACTTTCCTCTGCCATCTGTCTAAGTTCGTCGAAACTAACCCCCTTCTCTTTGGCCATTGTACGAAAAGTATAATTAATAAACTTAAGATTAAGTTTATCTGCTACCATCTTACTTACTGTTGTGTTTCCGCATCCACTTTTTCCGGATATTGCTATTGTAATATTATTCAACATTTCTTAACTGCTCTCTTATCTTTTCCACTGCTTCTTTTGCTTCTATTACAGCCTGACTAATTTCCAGCATATTGCTCTTGGAACCTACTGTATTTATCTCTCTGTTCATCTCCTGACAAAGAAAGTCAAGTTTTTTTGCTACCGGTTGTTTTCTGTGAAGAGTATTACAAAACTGTTCAAGATGGCTTGAAAGACGTGATAGCTCTTCTCCTATGCCGTATTTCATTAAAAGTATAGCTGTTTCTGCAAGAATTCTATTTTCATCAATTTTTTCATCAATTAGTTGTTGAAATCTTTCTTTTATATTCTTTTTAATTAAATCTTCAAGACCTGTTTCCCTGTTTTGAATAATTTTCTGGGATTTCCATATTATATCAATATTTGACATTATATCTTCCCAGGTGGCATCACCCTCTTTAGTTCTTGAATCATTATACTGAATCCACACTTCATCCAGATTCTTAAAAAGAATAGATTTATATTTATCTATATCTCTTTTTTTTACAATCTTCATCACCCCATCAAGATGAAGAAAATGAGATAGCCGAGGTTTTTCTTCCAGTTCAGCAGCCTCTGCAATTTGCAGAAGAGCTTTTTTATACGCAGTAACAACATTAGTATCAAGAAGAACATCAAGGTCTTCTTCAAGTTCTTTTACACGAATATAAAGTTCGACCCGGCCTCTTACAATCTTTTCTTTAAGGTATGCACGTAACTCAGGTTCCAAAGGAGACATAAATGGGGGTAAATTTATATTTATATCAAGATATCTGTTGTTATAGGATTTAAGCTCTACAGACATCTGTAATGATTCATTCTGAGTATCTATCCATCCATATCCTGTCATACTTTTCATTAATGTGCTCCTTTGTAGTATTTAATTAACTGTTCACCAATTTCCCAGTTATTTCCTGCACCAATTGTAATAAAAAGATCATCTTTTTGCAGTAGTTTTGTGTAGAATTTAAAAGAATCTTCTATTTCATGAAAATAATGTACATTATTATGATTTTTTTTTGTTTCATCAAAAAGTGTTCTTCCGTTTATATGGCCTTCTTTTTCTCTGGCAGAACTGTATATTTTATGAAGAACAACTATATCAGCATCTGAAAAACAAGTTGAAAAACCGGAAAACAAAGCTTCTGTTCGGGAATAAGTATGGGACATAAAATCGGCTACAATTCGTCTATTAGGATAAAACTCTCTTAATCCTTTTAAAGTTGCAGCTATTTCAGTTGGATGATGTCCATAATCATCCATAAAGAGAATACCTCTGTATTCGCCCTTATTTTCTGATCTCCGTTTAGAGCCTCCAAAAGATTTAAGGCCCTCTGAAATCTTTTTAATCTCAAGGGCTTCACCTTCCTCTTCCATAATAGTCACTATTAAAGCAATGGCTGCAGCTGCATCCAGTACTATATGCTTCCCAGGAACAGGAAGTGAAAAGTCACAGGCAAACCCAGAAAGTCTGAAATTATTTTGACCTTCTATTTTATCTGAGAATATTATTTTGTATAACCCTGCAGCATTCTCACCATAAGGTATCTGTACTATATCCGGTCTTATAAGAGATATTTTTGCTGAAACATCATTAGATCCTTTATCATCACTACAATATATCAATTTACCACCATGAGGCATTAGATTTATGTAACTAATAAAGGCACTTTCTATATCATTATAATCCTTAAAGTAATCCATATGATCAGTTTCAATATTTGTTAAAATAATAATTTCAGGATGAAAGTGAAGGAAATGGCGTTTATATTCACAGGTTTCAGCTATAAAATATTTATTCCCACCGCTGTAACTTGACCGACCTCCAAAGGCTGCAACTCCGGAACCGACAAGAGTTGTCCCTGGAAGATTTAAGTACTTTAACAGTGTACCAGCTATAGAAGTCGTTGTAGTTTTGCCATGGACACCTGCAATTCCGCAGGAAAACATTGTTCCGGATAATTGCCCAAGAGCTTCTGTATATTCAAAAACAGGAATATCTAATTTTGAAACAGCTGCCATTTCTTTATTATTGTCTATGGAATAGGCTGCTGAATGTACTATAAAATCTATTTTATCGGGTAAATTACTTGCTGAAAAACCTTCTGTATAGATTATTTCCAGGGAATCAAGTATTTTATCGGTATAAAATTTTTCTGATGTATCGGAACCACTTACAATAGCTCCTTTACTAAGAAATATTTCAGCAAGAGCTGTCATTCCAGTGCCCTTAATACCTATAAAATATATATGTCTACCTTTTATATCCAAGGGTAAATTTTTATCTTTCATTAGGAAATAATAACTGTATAAATTACAATTTGCAACCGGTGCTTCGATACAATTTTGCGGAGCTAAACCTCAAAAAGATTCTAACCTTCATGAATAAGTTTAGTGCAATGTCCTTTTTTCAAATGGAACTCTCCCCTTAAACCAGACGTATTTCTAATCGTTTTCCAAACACTCTGGCGATTTTCTCCAGTGTTTTCACCGATGGGTTACCCTTAATGGGATTTTCAAGGCGCTGATATGACTGGTAGGGAACACCTAACAACTTATAGAGTGTACAGTCAAAGATTTTTTAGGCTTCTGCAATCTCTACAAATTCGGCTTATTTTTCTGCTGGCAGTAAATAAGTTTGCTGGTCGCATATGCCTCATAAGTTTTTGTAGAGAGGACAACTCCGTCCCTCTGGTGCCTATGGTGTTGGTGTTGGATTGGAGGATTATATCAATTAACCTAAGAATATTTAAAATTCGCACGCCCCCTTGAATTCAATTATTGATATTTTTCAAAAAATCATCTAATTTATAGTGTGAGTACAAAAAATATGATAAAAGAGGCTTTGACTTTATCTCCAAAAGAAAAATCTCAATTTATAGAAGCACTTCTTATGAGTCTGGATGAACCTGATATTAAAATTGAAGAAATCTGGAATATTGAAATTGACAAAAGATTAGATGCAACTGAAGATGACTCTACAATAACAATACCCTACGATAAAATATTTTAATTAATGAATATTGATTTTGATCCTTATAAAATGATTTATTCAATTATGGGAGATCAAATTTTTGTTTTAGCAATCGCTAATTCCCATAGAAAACCTGACTATTGGATTGATAGAGAGAAACACCCTTCCCAGATATCCTAAGCCCTGAAGGGGTGTAGTCAATATTAACGCAGAATGAAGCACCTGGAGTAAGGGAAATTGACAGATTGCCAATTTCTTCTCCGGATACAAAAACTACAGTTACAATAAAAAGAATCAAAAAGGTGAACTTTTTTAACATAAATAACCTCTTATAATAAATATATTTTAAGAGGAGATTCTAAGATGTAAGCCAAAGGAGTAATATCTCCCTACAAAATAGATTGTATCATATTATATTGTTTTTTCCATAGAGGAAATTGCAAAACTCAAAGAGTTTGGCAATTTCCTGCCTTTAGAGCCGCTCAGAATACCTTTTCAAGGTAATCAGTTATAGTTTTGAAAGCGGCTCCATAAATATTTCTTTTAAATCTTCTTTTTGATAATTTTTTTACAAAACTATATCCTATTATTGGAAAATTTATAGAAAAGTATGTATATTCTAAATTGAGAGGTAAAATTATGGGTAAAGAGAGAAACACTCAGAAGGCAACAAAAAAAGCACCGGCAAAATCTTTAAAAGAAAAACGAAAAGAGAAAAAAGAAAAGAAAGCAAATAACAGTTAAAATT
>JAOZPU010000111.1 GCA_029932585.1 Spirochaetia bacterium
CTCGTACCAGCGGTAGTGGTGGAATTGGTAGACACGCTAGCTTGAGGGGCTAGTGGTCGCAAGGCCGTGGAAGTTCAAGTCTTCTCTACCGCAGATATATGTGCACTTAGCTTCTACCAGGCTAAGTGCTTTTTTTATGCACTTTCAGGACAAGAGATTATCTTTACCAGGATAATCTCTTTGTAATTTTGCAAATTTAAAAAGTTAATTTATCTTAAGAATTATCACATTGGGTTAGAAAAAGTAGGCCTATTTTTGTAAGAAAAATGAAGGATAAAAAAATGATCATGTAGAACAATACCTTATTGTTATGATAAAGTAGCGGAATGTCATATAAAATTATTACCCATGACGGGAAAGCACATATGGATGAACTTCTGGGCTCTGCTCTCCTTGCCATCCATCTAGGTACGACACCTGAAAATATCGAACGAATGAACCCTCAGGAAGCAGCTGAACTTGTATCAGCTGATAAAATACCTGCTAATACATATTTCATTGACTGCGGTCTTGTATTGGACAGTAAAAAAGGGCTTTTTGATCATCATCAGGACAGAGATATGGATAGTGCTGTATTGTTAATATTTAATGAGTACTTCTCCCATATGAAAGGAACGGAGCTCCATGATTATATAAAGCTGGTTTCTAAAGTTGATACAAAAGGGGCAATGAGTCTGGACGATTTCCACCTTATAAGCGAAAGCAGAGACTACTTTTCATTTGGACAAGGAATACTTCTAAAAACATTTGAAAATAATCCAATGCTGGTTCTTAAGATTTTTATAGCTGGTCTGGATGATAAAATTGCCTTTGAAAAATTGAAAAAAGAAGCTGATATATGGTTAAAAGAACAAGGAAATATTGAAATATTAGAAGTTGACCATGTTAGAGTTATAAAATATATAAAAAAAGCCCCATCGGAGCTAGTATCTCCCATAAGATCTGTAATTGGAAAAATTGTTGATGATAATAATATTACTGCAATTCTTTCTTTTGATGATAAACAACCAGATGTTTTAACTCTTTTTAGAACAAACTTTGGTCATGATAGTATTGATTTTTCAAAATCAAAACCTGCAAAGACTATTTTTAACCATAAAGGAGGATTTCTTATGAAATTCCTTCCTTCGCATAAAGATGAATGGATAAATCTTATTAAAGAATCTATTTAAAAACAAAAATAACACATGAATGGAGGATCTATTTTGGCTGCAATAAAACACGTAACAATGGAATTTTCTATGCCCTTTAAGGGCATTGGAAAAAATGACAGAGGTAACACAATAACAATTGACGAAGGGGATAAATATACAGAACCATACGACCTTCTTTTAATGGCTCTGGGTTCCTGCCTCTACTCAACTTTTGAAGATATAATAACAAAAAAGAAATTAAGCTACGAAATGTTTGAGATGGACATTACAGGTGAGAAAAGAACAGAAACACCTACAACTCTAAAATACTGCAATATAATTTTTAAAGCAAAAACAGAGGAAAGTAATAAAAAAGCCTTTGAAAAATCTATGGAACTAGCCTGTAAATACTGTTCTATTTACAACACTCTGTCCTATGTTGCAGAGATGCATTCAGAGATGGTATTTAGTTAATTAAATATTTTAAAATAAACTTTCATAAAATCTCAAAAACAACCACATACCATAAGTTTAAATAAACCCTTCTACTGATAGGACAAATTTCTCACCAAATGATATATATACCTCATATTGACATATTTTGCTATTAGTTCTAGTGTGTCTTAAAGCTTGACAATATATATGTATATTTATATTCCAAACTGGAAAAAGAGAGAGTTTATTATGATGATCGATGTTAAAGAAGTTGCAAAACTTCTGTCAGTTTCTGAAAAAACAGTATACAGATGGATCTCTAAAAAAGAGATACCTGTGTACAAAATTGGGGATACTTATCGTTTTAACCGTGTAGAACTAATGGAATGGACTACAGCTAATAAAATAAATGTTTCTCATAAAATATTTGTAGAGAATGAAGACTCTTCTAACACTGCAACGAAACTTTCTGATTCATTGGAACAGGGCGGAATCTATTACCATGTAAATGGCAATGATAAAAAAACTGTATTAAAATCTATAGTAAGTCTTATGAACCTGCCGGATGACATAGACAGAGAATTTCTTCTTGAGGCACTAATAGCAAGAGAAAATTTGGGAACCACCGCTATTGGAAACGGGATTGCTATCCCCCATGTTCGTGATAATATAATTTTTCATATAGAAAAACCAATAATTTCTCTGTGTTTCCTTGAAAAACCAATAGATTTTGAGTCCCTTGATAATAAACCTGTAGATGCAATATTTACAATTATTTCAACTTCTGTACGAACTCATCTAAGTATTCTATCCAGACTAACATACGCATTAAACACCCCTTATATTAGAGATATTATTAAGTCCTCATCCAACAGACAGGAAATTATTAATATAATTGCTGAATTTGATACTAAAATATCTAAAAATAAAGCTGAAAAATAATGAATACAATTCTTTTTTTTACAATTTATAGCGGAGTTATTGCTTTTATTGGATTAGTATCACTGTTTTTAAACAATAAAAAAGCTATTCAAAAAGCCAGCCCCCCATTAAGTATTTTTATTATTAGTTTACTAAGTGCAGCCTATATAATTTTAAATTTTACTAAACTCAAACCAAATGCAATTTTAGAACTGCTTAACTGGGAAATCCCCTTTGGTAAATTACAGTTTGGTCTGGATTCCCTTAGTGGCCTTTTTTTAATACCTCTTTTAATACTAACTGCAGCAACATCCATTTACGGATGGAAATATTTTGGGCAGCACAAACAGGAGAAAGGACATTGGCTTTATTTTACAGTTCTTGTATCCGGAATGGTTCTGGTTATTCTATCACGAAATGCAATAGCATTTATTTTTTCATGGGAAATAATGTCTGTCTCATCTTTCTTTCTGGTAATCACTGATAAAACAAATGAAAAAACAAATGAAAAAACAATGCGTGCAGGCTTGATATACTTTGTAACAGCTCATTTTGGTGCTGCACTTCTTTTTATTGTATTTTTTATTCTTTCAAACTCCAGCGGATCATTTGAATTTGCATCCTGGCATAATTTACAACTATCACCATTTAAAAGCAGCCTTATTTTTATACTGGCTTTAATTGCCTTTGGTACAAAGGCGGGATTCATGCCATTCCATATCTGGCTGCCCCTGGCTCATCCTGCCGCACCAAGTCATGTATCTGCATTGATGTCAGGAATTATGATTAAAATGGGAATATACGGTCTGTTCAGGATACTTACTTTTATCAGCCCCTATCAGGCATGGTGGGGTATGCTTCTAATAATAATAGGATCTGTATCCGGTATACTGGGTGTACTATTTGCAATTGGTCAGCACGATATAAAAAAGCTTCTTGCTTACCATAGTGTGGAAAATATTGGTATTATTATGCTCGGCTTAGGTATTGGAGTAAGCGGTTCTGCCTATGGCTATCCTCTTATTGCATTTTTTGGATTTGCAGGAGCCCTTCTTCATGTAATTAATCATGCAATGTTTAAAGGCCTGCTTTTTCTTGGAGCCGGTGCAATAATAAGACAAACAAATACAGGAGAACTTGATAAATTAGGCGGGCTAATTAAGCGCATGCCTGTTACTTCAGTTTTGTTCATTGTAGGGTCTATTGCAATAGCAGGGCTTCCATTTTTTAACGGGTTTATCAGCGAACTTCTAATATACCTTTCCTCTCTTTTTGGTATTATAGATTCCTCAAATATACCTATGGCTTTCCTTGCTGTATCCACAGGGGCTTCACTTGCTTTAATTGGCGGTTTAGCACTTGCATGTTTTACAAAGGTAATAGGCACTGCATTACTTGGTACAGAAAGGGAACAATTCCCGGAAACAGTATCTGAAGTACCCGGATCTATGCTGGCAGGTATGATACTACTTGCTTTAGTTTGTATAACTATTGGAATGGGAAGCTATTTTATAGTTCCCATTTTAACAGGACCCATTTCTATTATGACAGGATCTCCCAACTTTTTAAATGTTACATTAATGATGAATATTACAAAAACCCTGACTATAGTATTATTTTCAATTCTGGTATTAGGTTTAATTATTGCACTTATACTAAAGTCTATTATCAAAAAGAATAAACCAGTAAAAATTGTAAATACCTGGGATTGCGGATATTCAGCACCAAAAGCATCAATGCAGTATACTGCATCATCATTTGCAGAGCCAATTACAGATTATTTTTCTATTCCCTTAAATATTTCAAAAAAGGAAAATGTAGACTCTGCATTTTTTCCAAACAATAAATGGCATTTTCATTCCCAGGCAAACGACTGGATTCTTACAAAGATACTGGAACCATTTATCCTATTAATTGGAAGATTTTTCTCATCTTTTAAGTGGCTTCAAAATGGAAGATCCGGTTTTTATGTTTTGTATATAGCAATAGCAATACTTTTTTTAATTGTCTGGAAGTTCTTTATATGAAAATAATATTAATATTTATTTCACCCCTGGCTGCACTAATTTTTTCACCATTGTTTTCCGGAATAATTAATAAAGTAAAAGCATTTATTTCCGGACGAAAGGGACAGCCACTACTTCAAGTATATTATAATTTATTTAAACTATTTAAGAAAGGAACTATTTACAGCAGCACAACTTCCTGGATATTCAGGATTTCTCCAGTACTTATTTTTACTTTTACACTTGCAGCAACAGCTTTTATTCCTGTCCTGCAAATACATACAGGAGCTCTGTTTAAGGGTGATTTTATTCTAATGCTGTATTTACTGGGAATTTCAAGATTTTTTTTAATAATATCTGCTATGGACACAGGTTCCGCATTTGAAGGAATGGGAGCCAGCCGGGAAGCATTTTTTTCGGCTCTTGTAGAACCCGTCATGTTTATATGCCTAATTAATATAATGAAAGTTGCTCATACAGACAGTCTGGCAGCAGCACTTCTTGACCCTATGACTTCAAATTCAATTGCAATGTTTTTCTCTGCAATACCTCTATTTATTTTACTACTTGTAGAAAATGCAAGAATTCCCTTTGATGATCCCAGTACTCATCTTGAATTAACAATGATACACGAAGTTATGATTCTGGATAACAGTGGGCCATCTCTCGGTATGCTGGAGTATGCAGCTTCTATAAAACTATGGCTTTTTTCTTTAATTTTGGCTTTATTAGTTATACCGGAACTGCCATTTGGCTTATTAATTAAAACTATTGTTCTAGGTCTTATTATGATAATTATAGCAATTATTGTTGGTATTATAGAATCAATTATGGCAAGATCCCAGCTATTTAGAATTCCTCAAATTATTTTTGGAGCAGGAGTAATATCTTTTTTGGGATTTTTTATTATTACAACGGATATTTTAGTATGGTAATTATAATATGAAAGAGAACTTACTCCCATGGATATCTCTGGCAATTGTACTCTCAAATTTGTACATAGTATCTTCAAGCAGATTAACCTATCAGATTAGGGGTGTGGTGGTTCAGGGCTTATTATTGAGCATACTGCCGCTAATACTATTTCCCGGAGAAGATTTTATACATATGATAATTCTATTTGTAATGGGAGTTGCAATTAAAGGAATAATTGTTCCAAAATATCTCTTAAAAACCATACAGGATGTAAGAGTGGAAAGAGAAGTACATCCCTTAATAGGCTATTCCTTTTCTCTTTTTTATGGAGTTATTACTGCCGGCTTATCATTTTTTCTAATAAATAGAATTGATATTTTACCAGATAACTTTTCTCCTTTTCATCTTTCTGCTGCACTTGCAACTGCATTTATTGGAATCTATCTAATAATTGCCCGCAGAAATGTGGTTAGTCAAATTATTGGATATCTGGTACTGGAAAATGCAGGTTTTACTCTTAGCCTTTCTGTTGCAGTCTCACAACCATTATTTGTAGAAATGGGCATACTGTTAGATCTGGTTGGAGGTATATTTATTATGACTATAGCTGTTAATCATATATACTCAGAACATGAAAGTCTAAGTGTAAAATCTTTAGAAAGGCTTATTCAATGACAAATACAGATTTACTAATTTTGAGCATACTAACAGTATTTATTCTGGGAGTTGTACTTTCCCTTTTAAACTCCAAAGCAAAACATTTTTTATATATCCCTGCCTATATCTCCGGCATGGTTTTTATTTTATTTATTCCAATAGGAATAAAAACCATTGAATATGGTCCCTATACAATAATGGGAGGAAACTTCCTGTTTGATGCACTATCTATTTATCATATTTTTTTGGTAAATTTTGTTTTTCTAATTACATCTATCTACTCTATTGGATATTTTACAAGACATATAGAAAATCATGGAGACTTTGAGACATCCTTTATTAGACGATATACAATTTTATGGCAGACATTTCAAATGTTTCTATTAATTGTACTTTTGTCAAATAACATAGGGTTTATGTGGGTTTCACTTGAAGCAACTACTCTTATATCTGCATTTCTAATAATATCACCATCCAATCCCCTATCTATAGAAGCAATGTGGAAGTACCTGATTGTTTGTTCTGTTGGTATAGTTTTTGGATTTATGGGAACCATACTAACTGTTGTTGCGGCTCAGAATAATAGTACATTCCTGTTTACCCAGCTAGTTGAACATTCAGATCTGATAAACCCAAAAATAATATTACTGGCTTTTATATTTATTATAGTGGGTTTTGGAACCAAAGCCGGCCTGGCACCTATGCATACATGGCTGCCTGATGCTCATAGTCAGGCTCCTACTCCGGTCTCTGCTGTATTCTCAGGTGTAATGTTAAATGTGGCTCTTTTTGGAATTATGAGATATCTGTCGGTAACGGATCTGGCTCTGGGGAATGATGGACAGGCTCAATCAATACTTCTAATTTTTGGTTTTATCTCTATTTTTATTGCAGTTATATTTATACCCCTGCAGCATGATATTAAGCGTTTACTTGCATATTGCAGTGTAGAACATATAGGTATTATAGCAATTGGACTTGGTCTTGGTGGACTTGGAACCTTTGCTGCTCTTTTTCATATAACAAATCATTCACTTTCCAAAGTAATAGCCTTCTTTTCTGCAGGACATATATCCGAAATTTATGGAACCCGGGACATGAGAAGAATAAAAGCAGCAAGCAGCAGTATACCTGTTTGGGGCTCGGTATTTTTTATCTCAATGCTTATACTTATAGGAGTTGCTCCATTTGCAATTTTCCTAAGTGAATTACTTATAGTAAAGAATGCTTTTTTTGATCATAGATATATAGTAACAGCTCTCTTTCTCATTGCAGTTTTTGCAATATTTATTAGTCTGCTTAAACATACTCTTGGAACATCATTTGGTATAAATAACAGTAAAATTACAGAAAATATAAAAGTTGGAATTTTAGATAAAGCTATTGTAATTAGTGTTATTTCAGTTCTGCTTATTTTGGGGATATGGATACCAGGTCCATTTAAGGAGCTGCTGAATAATGCCTCTTTAATAATTCAAAACGGTGTAAGACTATGAAAAAAATAATTACTACAATACATAACAATGAGCCAATACCACTAAATAAAATACCTGTATTAAACCCAGGGGAATTTACAGAAGAACTGGGAGCTCTGCTATCATCGAAATATCACCTATCAGCATATTTTGCAGATTTGCAGAATGAACTTCTATATGCTGTCTGCTCAGATGCAGAGAAAGGTCTTCTATATGTATTGGCGGGTAAAGTAGATTCCGGACAATTTATTTCTTTAACTCCCAGGTTTCCCCAGACTCAACTTTTTGAACGGGAAATATTTGAAGAAACAGGATTTACTCCTGTTGGCCATCCCTGGCTGAAACCTGTACGATTTCCACCAAACAGCAAATATAAAATTGGAGAACCTCCTTTTTTCAAAATGGAAGGCGATGAAATACATGAAGTAGCTGTTGGACCAGTACATGCCGGAGTTATAGAGCCTGGCCATTTCAGGTTTCAATGCCATGGAGAAAAAGTATACCATCTTGAAATATCATTGGGTTATCAGCATAGAGGTATTGAAAAAAAAATTGTATCCGGTTCCAATAAAAAAAACCTTTATTTAATAGAAACTGCTGCTGGAGATACTACCATAGGGCATACCACAGCATACACACAAATTTTGGAATATCTGACTAATAATAAAGTTTCTATATCAGATAATATTGTCAGATCTGTTGCTCTTGAACTGGAAAGATGTGCCAACCATGTTGGAGACATAGGAGCACTGGCAGGGGATGCCGGGTTCCTCCCTACTCATGCATTCTGCGGGAGAATTAGAGGGGATTTCCTAAATATGACTGCTCTTCTTTGTGGTAACCGTTTCGGCAGAGGTTTGATAGTACCCGGGGGCATCGGCTATCAGATTAGTGACAGTATAATTGAGGAACTTTCTGCAAAAATAAAAAAAGGGCTAAAAGAGTTTCTTGATGCTTCAAAACTGATGTTTGATAATCCTTCAATAGTAGCAAGATTTCAATCTATAGGCGAACTAAACCTTGAAAATTCGATAGACCTGGGTATAGTTGGCCCTGCAGCCAGAGCAGCAGGAATAACAAGAGATATACGACAGGATTTTGCTTATGGAAATTACCGCTTTTCGAGTATTCCTGTTTCGGGCCACATAAGAGGTAATGTTTACGAACGTGCATATGTTAGATGGCTTGAAGTACAGGTATCTGTAAAATACATACTTGATCAATTGAATAAATTGAATAACAGCGATAAGACCTCAGAGAAAAGTGATAACAAAGAATCAAGACCTAAAAAGAACTCATTAATAGTTTCTTTGGTTGAAGGCTGGCGTGGGCAGATATGTCATACAGCCATAACCGATAATGAAGGTAATTTTAGAAAATATAAAATTTACGATCCTTCATTTTATAATTGGTTTGGCCTTGCTCAAGCCCTAAGAAATCAGCAGATATCAGATTTCCCATTATGTAATAAAAGTTTCAATCTTTCATATTGCGGCCATGATTTATAGGAAGGATAGCAGATGCTGAAAATTTTAAAAACAAGAATTAATCAGGGATATAAGACATATAATTTTCCAAAAAAACTTCCTGCTATGGCTGATTTTTTCAAGGGACTACCCCAAATAAATTCAGACAATTGTGGATCATGTACATTGTGTATTGAAGAATGTCCGGTTTCTGCCATAGAAAAATTAGATGGAGCAGTATCCATAGATATAGGGAAATGTATATTTTGTAACAAGTGTGCAGATATTTGCCCTGAAAACTCGATAGTTTTTACCAAAGAGTTTTCTCTTTCAACAACAGAGAGAGAAAAACTACTTACAAATAATGTTGAAATCTTTATCAAAGAGAGAGAATTTAAAGCAGAAAAACTGGGACTTTTTGAAAAATCATTTAATTTAAGAGTTGTATCAGCAGGAGGCTGCGGTGCCTGCGAAGCTGATATAAATGTATTAAATACACTTACCTTCGACCTTTCTAGGTTTGGTATCCACTATGTTGCTTCCCCCAGACATGCTGACGGAATGATTATAACAGGACCTGTTACTAAAAATATGGAACTTGCTGTAAAAAAAGTTTATCAGGCAATCCCTTCGCCTAAAGTTGTTATTGCCGTAGGTGCCTGCGCTATTTCCGGAGGGCTGTATGCTGATTCATGCGAAAACTACAATGGAATCTCAGATTTAATACCTGTAGATCTGTTTATCCCAGGATGCCCACCTAACCCTTATACTATTCTTGATGGCTTGTTACGATTGATCGGAAAAAT
>JAOZPU010000291.1 GCA_029932585.1 Spirochaetia bacterium
AGAGCAGGTAGGGATGCATAGCCGAGCAGCAACGAAGTTGCGACCAGGTAAGCTTGCTTCCAACCAGGTTTATTAGTTATAAACAATATATGGAATTTAACTATTGAAGCAGTAACTATAATAGCAAGAGTCGCTATTTGCAAGGATTATTTTTAGAATTATGAATGTTTTTTACGCAAAGGCATATTCATCATCAAATTCATCATCAGGTATACCTTTTTCCAGTAGCATGTACTGCTTTCCTGATTCGAAAAATAGTTCATCAGATTCAAATGCTGGTTCCAGATCATTTATCCAAACTGCTTCTGAGTTATAGTTTCCAAGGAAAATACGGTTAACCAGTTCCGGAGTCCGGGACTGAATGTATTTAAGGACAAAGTACTTATGTGAATCCCTTTTTATTATTCCATCTATTAAGATTTTCCCTGACTTTGTAGACATCGATGGACCTCTGGCTGTTCTTGCGAGACCGGATACCCTGCTGAATGCACTGCTGAATATTTCATATGTCTCTTCCAGAGGTATGTTAAAATAACCTTTTGGCCCGGTATCCCTGGCTACAAACATGTAGTAGGGGATCATTCCCATTGTTACCTGTTTGCTCCACATCTCAACCCATAAATCAGCGTCATCATTAATATGTTTTAAAACAGGTGATTGGCACCGAATAGTAGCACCGGTAGCAAGAATTCTTTTTACAGCTTCCTTAACTTCGGGAGTATCCATTTCTACAGGGTGGGTGAAGTGGGCCATTATGGTAAGATGAAATCCTGCAGCAATAATTTCTTTAAACAGTGAAATTAGCTCATCTGAGTCTTCATCTTCTGTGAATCTGTATGGCCAATAGGAGAGAGCTTTTGTTCCAATCCTTATATTTTTTAAACTACCTGGTTTCGATTCTATAATATCTTTAATATACCTGCGAAGGAGTTTTGTTTTCATTATCATAGGATCACCACCAGTAATTAAAAGATCTGTTACTTTTGGATTTTTACCCAGATAGTTTATGAGTTCCTGTGATTCCTTTGTTGCCATTTTAAGTTCGTCAATACCAATAAATTGTGCCCATCTAAAACAGTATGTGCAATATGCATGACAGGTCTGGCCCTGTGCCGGGAAAAAGAGGACTGTTTCTTTATACTTGTGCTGAATCCCCTTCATTTTGGCACCCTCGTGACTTGGAGTATTTAGCTCCAATTGACCTGCTGGCTGGGGGTTCATTTTCATCTGTATTCGTCTTACTTCTTCATTTAGTTTACTTTTATCTTCCTGCATAAGTTTAATAACTCTTTGCAGATCTGTCTCATTGAGCATTTCCGGTTGTGGAAAAGTTAGTTGAAATATTGGATCTTCAGGAATATTATTCCAGTTTATTAGATTATCTGTTATATAATTATTGGTTCGAAAGGGTAGAACTTTGGCTACAGCCTCCATTCTCAAAAGGGTTCCAGGAGACAGGTTCTTTAACTGTTCTATTTCGTGGAAATTTTTTGAGGTGTATGCTTTGAATTTAGTTCTCATGCTAACTCCCTGGAACAGTTAGATCAGCGATAAGTATTCGCTGTTCTGTATTTAATAATTGTGGCTCATTTTTATAGGCTAATACCCGAAAGGTACAAACGCAGTTAATTGTAAGTCAAAAGCTTCTACGTACTTATAAGATACCATTAATTAAGAGTATTTGCAAATGGGGGCAGCTTTTTGCGCTGTGTCTCAAATATAGTTAGGCTTTTTAAGCCTTTTAATATTGAGTTTCCTCTTATATCAATAGTATAAATTATACTTATAATTATAATTTATGAGGTGAGTTTTGGCAAAGGTTATATCTATTAGCTCAAGCCCTGGCAGGGGCACTCCCAAATATCCAGTACCCGAAGGTAATTTTATAAAAGATTTTGGGATGGAGGGGGACGGTCATGCCGGGAACTGGCATAGGCAGGTCTGTGTTTTTGATGTTTCAAGTATGGACTATATGTCAACTGAGGAAAGAGCTGCCTGCGAAGAAACATATTCTGAGAACATAACAACTAAAGGGATTGAACTTCATACACTACCTGTTGGAACAAAACTTCAAATTGGAGAAACAATTTTAGAAATTACACAAATTGGGAAGGATTTTGTAAAAGATCCATCTCTCCATACTCCCAGAGAGGTAATTATGCATAAAGAAGGAGTTTTTTGTATAGTTTTGAAATCCGGAAAAGTAAATATGGGAGATGGAGTTAGTATTGTTTAATCTTATTGCAACACTAGCATTTGTCCTTGTAACAACATTTATGCCTGGCCCTAACAATACATTGTCCCTTGTATCTGGTAAAAATAATGGATATAAAAACTCTTTTAAATTTTTATTGGGGATATTTACATGATTTGGAGCGGAGAAATACCGCTCCAAATCCTGTCGCAAATTATTTTGCAGTAATTTTAATTTTTCTTGGTTTTTCACTTTCCTTAATACCAAGAGCTACAGTAACTATACCATTTTTTACTGATGCTTCAATTTTATCCC
>JAOZPU010000112.1 GCA_029932585.1 Spirochaetia bacterium
AAACATGGGAACCTGTTGCACTGGGAAGTGGAATACCAGATATAATTCTTGGTAATTTACCATACAATTCTGCTTCTGCAATAATTTCAAGTTTAATTGAAAAAAAATGTATACCAGAGGTAATGGTAATAACGGTACAGAAAGAGATGGGTCTGAGAATGATTTCTCCTCCCGGATCAAAGAACTATTCTTCTTTTTCAATGCTTTGTCAGTATGTTTTTAATATCAGAAATATGGGGGATCTGAAATCCGGATCATTTTACCCTGCTCCAGATGTAATTTCTACAATTTTGGAATTAAAACCCCATAATAAATATCAAAATGTAAATTCCTGTCTTTTTTTTAAAATTATTAGAGATTTGTTCCAATCAAGAAGAAAAACCATTAAAAATAATTTAACTAAGGGTTGGATTGGCAAAAATATCTCCTGGGATATCGTTGAAATTGCACTGGTTCAGGCAGGTATAAGCCCAGGGGACAGAGGTGAAAATATACCTGTTAGTAAGATTGTTGAATTTGTTCATAATTTAAATAGTTTAAAATCAGTATCCAAATTGAGTTGCAATTAATATTAAAATCGATAATAATTCATATTACTAAATTTACACATATAATACGGGAGACACGTAGTGTCTGGAACCCGTTGTTAGTTATTAAGGAGATTAAAATGAAATTATCATCTTTGATATTTGTTCTTGTCGCTCTGGTTTTTATTGGATGCGCATCAAGTCCGAATGTTTCAGAATCTACTACTGATATAGTTCCTGCTGTAGTGGAAGAGGTAAAAAAAGAACCTGTAAAAATTGTCACTACAGTTTATTATCCTGTAAAGGTTGTATCTTATTTTGGTGATGGTGTTAAAGACGAATATACAGTCAAAAGTTACAATGAAGATGGATCTGTGCTGTTGAAAGAGGAATTATTTAATTCAGAGGATGTAATTCAGCAATCTGTTGTATATGAATCAGGGAAAAAGAGTCTTTATAGTGCTGCCGGAGCTCTTGTTTCATATGAACTTATTTCTGTCGATGCAGATGGAAATGTTCTTAAAAAAGAAAAATATGATAATAAGGATGTTTTGCTTTCCATATCTGAATACCAGTATGAAAATGGTATGAAAACAGTATGGAAGGTTTTTAATGAATCAAAGAGTTTGCTTAGTACTACTAAATATATATATACTGATAATAATTTAACCCGTATAGACAGTTTAAGCCCGGGTGGTGAAATTGAAGAGTATTTTGAACTTGGATATGATAGTAATGGATTGTTAGTAGATAACATTCATTACAATGCCGAAGGAAAGGTTCAGGATTCCAGATCATTCGAGTATAAAGATTCCTTTCTTGTAATGGAATTAATTAAAAGGAAAAATGGATCTGTATTAAGAAAGATTATGTATTTAAATGATCAATTTGGAAATCCTCTTGAAACTGTATTTATGGATGCTGGTGATAATGTGCAGGAAAGGTTAACTACTGATTATGAAAGTAGAGAAGAGATTAGTTATGAAGAATAGATTATTTAGAATTATAACTATATTTCTGGTTTTATTATTTGTAGCAGCATCTGTTCCTGCAAATGAGGTATCTGCTGTTTGGACAAGATTATTCAGACGTTCTGTAAGTTTATCTCAAAAGTCAAATATTATGGCAAGTATTGTGGAACAACACAACAGGGATATGATTCCTGTTCTAATGGAAGCCCTTGAGGAGCAGGTTGGTAGTCTGGAAGGTTCAGGAGATGTTACAGCAAGATTACAGGTTTCAGATTATACAAAGATGATTATAAAAGAGCTGGGACGTTTGAAAGCAAACGAAGCAGCCACATATATTTGGCAGATAGTAGAGGCTGTGGATGATCCTTTTCTAAAAGGTGAAGCTATAATTGCTCTGGGTAAGGTTGGTGCCAGACAGTATACTAATAAATTGAATCTATTACTTCGAAATTTAAATTTTAATTTAGGTAATATTCAGGATCAGAGGAAAAATGAAATAGTAGCTTTTGCTTTAGTAATAGCTCTGGAGAGATTAAAACAACCTGAGAGTTATTCTCCCCTGTTTTTTGCTTCTACAGGATGGTACTCCTCTCAAAGTGGTGTCAGGGCCAAAGCAGGTGAATCTATGCTAACAATTTTGGATGATCCTACTGAACAACTTATGCAGATAATAAAGGACAATAAAGAGTATGATATAAAGCTTGCTGCTCTTGTTGCTGGCTCAAAATCTAAAGCAGGCGATGCAAATAAGGCAGCTCTTGCTGTACTGGCATTAAGTGAAGGTCTTCAGGCTTCTCCTATGAATCCAACGGAAAAAATTCAGCTTAAAAGTTTACGTGTTTTAGCTTTGAATGTTTTAGAGACAGTTTCTGTAAAACCTGAAGAAGCGATCCCTTATATGAATAAAATGCTGATTGCCTACAGGACAGAACGTCTTTTTGAGATTGATGAGATGGTAGATCTGTTTGAAACCTTTGGAACTTTCCCCAGTGATACAAGTGTAAAAGCCCAGACAGAGTTTCTTGCTTATCTTACCGATAGAAAGGAAAGTGGTAGAGTTATTGATCTTAGAATATCAAAGTCTTCTATTATAGCTATTGGTAACACAAGAAACCCTCTTGGTTTTGAGGAGTTAACCAATGTCCAATATTCTGATTCCTGGGAAAACTCAGTAAAAAGAGAAGCAAAAAACGCATTAAGTAAATTAAAGTAGTAGAGACGTAGCGTGCTGAATAGCACGCTACGTCTGTCTCTTTCAAATACAAATTACGCCTGAATAAGAGTCATTGCAGATGTAACAACTATGTCTTCTATGCTGCATCCTCTTGAAAGATCGCTTATTGGTTTTGCAAAACCCTGAAGAACCGGTCCCCATGCATCTGCACCTGCAAGTCTTTGAGTTAGTTTATATCCTATATTACCAGATTGAAGATCGGGGAAAATAAGTACATTAGCTTTTCCTGCAACCTTTGAACCAGGAGCTTTTTTTTCTCCAATGCTTCCAATAATGGCTGCATCCAGTTGTAGTTCTCCGTCAATATTAAGATCCGGTCGTTTTTCTTTAGCTATTGCAAGCGCTTCTTTAACCTTATCTATATTCTTGTGTTTGGAGGATCCCATTGTAGAAAATGAGAGCATAGCTGTAATTGGTTCTGCTCCAAGAAATGTTTTACATGTTTCTGAAGAGGCTATAGCTATTTCTGCAAGTTCCTCTGCTGTGGGATCTATTACTGTAGCGCAATCAGAAAATACCATATTCCCATCAACGCCCCATTTAGTATCATTCATAGTCATGATAAAACTGGATGAAGCTGTTTTTATTCCTGGTTTTGTTTTAATTATTGTAAATGCTGCTATAAGAACATTACCCGAAGAATTTTGAGCTCCTGCAACCATTCCGTCTACAATACCTTTTCTTAGCATCATAGCCCCCCAGGACAAGGGGTTTGTTATAATTTTTTCTGCCAATCCCATAGATATTTTTTTATGCTTACGTAATTCATAGTATTCTTTAACAAAATCATCTTTCCAGTCAGAAGTGGCAGGATCAACAAGAGTAATACCTGTTAAATCTACATTATTCTCAATTGCAGTTTTTTTAATTTCTTCAATAGCTCCAACCAGAAAAACTTCAGAAGCAATCCCCTTATCCATAACGGTTCTTGCTGCTGCGATAGTTCTTGGTTCTATTCCTTCAGGAAGTACCAACTTTTTTTTCATACTTATTGCTTTGTTTATCATAGTTTCGGGAAATGTCATATAAAACTCCTTTGGTTGCATAGGCGAGCAGCCAACTTGTTGGCGACCAGCCTTTTGTTACAGATATTGTTCCACAGGGTTATGTCCTCATGGTACAACTCATAGGCTGGCAGCTTGGAAAACATATCCGGGTAGGGACGAAGTCCTGACCAGCCTTTCATAATATTGATATTAATGTACTAGTTATAATAATATAAAAGCAATTTATTTTCCACAAAGTAATTTCTTTTTTACCTTTTTTTTATTTATATAATTTGCTAGTATCTTGAAATGAAGATTGGTGTTTACGGATTAGGTAGATTTGGTTATTTTTGGTCTGAATTACTTGGACAGAAATTTGAAGTTTATGGATATAATAGAACTTTGCCGGTTCATAAACCGAAAAATGTATCCCTTGTATCTGAAAATAAAATACTTCAGTGTGATGTACTGTTTCTTTGTGTTTCAATTTCTTCTTTGGAATCAGTCTTGTTAAATATATCAGATCGTATTAAGCCTGGATGTCTTGTTTTTGATACTTGTTCAGTTAAAGTTTATCCTGTAAATTTAATGAAATCAATTTTAAAAAATAATATTAATATTATTGCAACCCATCCCATGTTTGGGCCTGATTCCGGAAAAAACAGTGTTAAGGATCTTCCCATAGTTTTTATTCCTGTAAGAGACAGTGGTAATTTTGCAAAATTTTGGAAAAATATATTTCTTGAATTTGAAATGAGAGTAATTGAAATTACAGCTGAAATACATGATAAAGATGCTGCTTTTACCCAGGGGGTAACGCATTTTATTGGTCGGGTACTAAATGAGCTTGATCTTAAAGAGAGTGAAATAGCCACAACAGGTTATAAGAGCCTGTTGGCTTTAGTTGAACAAACCTGTAATGATCCACTTCAATTGTTTATGGATCTTCAGCATTTTAATCCATACACTCATAATATGAGGCAGGAACTTAATGATTCTTTAAAAAAGACAATGGATATGCTGGCAAATGCAGATCCGGAGAAGGATTGATTCGATTTTTTTCACTCCTTGACAGTGGATAGATGCATAGGTACGATATTAACGAAAAAGTGGAATCTGGGGGAACCCTTTGTGGTTTTCCGGTGTAAGATAGATTTATATCTTTGACGGTTTCATAGGAGTAAACAATTATGTCTGATGTACAGATAAGAGAAGTTGATGAGACTGATATTGATACAGTCCTTGCAGGGGATATCGAATTTGAGGGTACCCTGAATTTCAAAAAGTCATTAATGATTAAAGGCCGGTTTTTGGGTGATATAAAAGCAGAAGGTGAGTTGTATATAGATACTGATGCCTATGTGGAGGCACGGGTTGAAGCTGAAGTTGTTTCTTTGAAAGGAAAAGTGAAAGGTGATGTTTTTGCCTACAGCAGGGTTGAATTGTTTGCATCTGCTATGGTTGATGGAGATATTACAGCACCGGATGTTATTATGGAAAGCGGCTGCAGGTTTAATGGTATCTGCAAAATGGAATCTCCATTGAAGGAAAATAAAACGAGCGATGCACAGCGTCGGGAACCCGTTATTAGTCGCCAGGGAGTTGAATGATGAAAAATAGGGTATTTTTAGCAGTTGTAATTTTAATGTTATCTATAAATATTTTTGGACAGGATAGGCCTGATGCACTTATTTTATATCAGAATGGTGACTATAAGCAGGCAGTAGATGTTTGTAAAAGTGAACTGGAACTTAGACCTGGTAATATGGACTCTTATTCAGTATTGGGTTGGAGCCTCCTGCGGTTGGGCAGATATCAGGAAGCACTTGATGAATCTAAAATGGGACTAAAAATTTCACGTTATGATGCAAGAATAGTGGAAATTGTTGGAGAATCCAATTTTTATCTGGGGAAAAATCTGGAAGCTCTGAAATGGTTTGAAGAATATGCTGTATTAGCACCTACAGGTGGACGTATAGATACTGTGTATTTTTTTATGGGAGAGCTTTTTATTCGAATGGGCGAGTATAATCATGCTGATATTGCTTTTACCACTGCAGTTTATCATGCTCCCAATATTGCACGCTGGTGGGCCAGACTGGGTTATGCCAGGGAGATGGCAAAAGATTACGATTATTCTATAGAGGCTTATAATAAAGCACTTGAACTTGCACCCTCTTTTCCTGATGCAAAAAGGGGGAAGGAACGTGTGGAAGCTCAGCGTCGAAATGGATAATTCTATATGAAAGCAGCATTCTATACTTTGGGTTGTAAGCTTAACCAAAGTGAAAGTGAAGCCCTGGTATCGTCATTCGACAGCCGGGGTTTTTTAATTACTAAAGCAAGTAATCATGCAGATTTATATATAGTAAATAGTTGTACTGTGACAACAAAGGCAGAACAGAAAGCCAGAAGGATGATTCGAAAATTTGCCAGGGATAATAAGGGTTCTGTTGTTCTTGTTACAGGTTGTTATGCCCAGGTAGAACCTGATGAAATTAAAAACCTTGAAGATAATGTTTTTGTAGTTTCTATGGATAAAAAGCATACTCTTTTAAATCTTCCGGATGCTATTAAAGAGGGGGAGAGTCATGGCCTTTCTTTAATAGAGATAGTTTCTGATTTCTTAGATGATGTAAGAGGAAGAAAGCTTGAAGATGGGGATCGTTTTAAATTTGATAATTCCTCTTTTTCTGAACATGCCCGGGCATATTTAAAAATTCAGGATGGATGTAATAATAATTGTGCTTATTGCAGGGTTACTATTGCAAGGGGAGATTCAGTAAGCTTGAGTCTGGATGAAGTCGTTGCAAGGGCTGTAAAACTAGAGTCTGCCGGGTATAGGGAAATAATATTAACTGGTGTTAATATTACAGACTATAATGATCCTGAAAATAAAGATAATAGACTTCCTTCTCTTGTACGGGCGTTAACTTCTGCATTAACAACTGTACGTATAAGACTTTCCTCTTTGGAACCTGATATGATTGATGAGGATCTTGCAGATGCAGTATCTCATAAATCAGTAGTTCCTCATTTCCATATTCCAATTCAAAGTGGATCAAATTCTATTCTTGAAAAAATAAACAGGCATTACTCTTCGGAAAAAGTAGTAGAAGCTGTACGCCTGCTTAGAGGAGCAAAAGAGGATCCTTTTATAGCTGCAGACCTTATTGTTGGGCTTCCTGGAGAAGATGAAGAGGCTTTTAAAGATTCTTATAATTTAATAGAGCGGCTTGAACTTTCACAGATGCATATTTTTCCCTATTCTCCACGTCCGGGAACTGCCTTGTTTAGTGCAAAAAATCGTGTTCCCGAAAGAATTACAGGGGAGAGAACTGCTCGTATACGTAAATTGACTTTAAATTTGTATAATAAATATCTGGAAAGATGGAATGGACGGGAAGTTGAAGTTATTCTGGAAAAATATATTGAATCAAATAAAGCTGACAGCTTTTGGTCCGGTTTATCAGAAAATTATCTGCATATTAGCCTGAATGGGTTGGATAATGATGTTTCTTATCGCGGAAAACTTGTAAAATGCAGGATAAACAGTATTGAAAATGGAATAGAATGTGAATTTATACAATTTCTGTAGGGGCGAATAATTGTTCGCCCCTACGGAAATATCAAAAAACACCACACATTTATTTGCTTTTTTATTTTCATGGGGTATACTCTATTAATAGTAACAAAAAAATAATTTTAAATTGTTAAAATATATGTTCCATCCGTAGGAGGATTAAAATGAAAAAAATTTTAACCATGGGTATAGTTGCCCTTGTGTTGATTACAATGTCAAGCTGTCAGTTTAATTTGTTTGCAGCATTTGATAAAATTGAAATACCAAGTGTAGCTGAATTAGAGAGCGAAGCCAGTAATAATCCGGCAGGCTTTGTAAGTGATGTTGAGGATTATATTGAGAATAATTTTCTGGAAAATGATGATGTGACAGATGCACAGGTTAATGCAATCGTTTCAAGTTTGGATACAATTTATTCAAATGAAGGAGCCACTGAAACTGGCCAGCAGGCAGCTACTCTTGCAGGAGAGATCATAATTGATAGTGATCCTGATACCAAATATGTTGTTGACAATATTGTTTCTTCTGTTACAGAAGCCCTTGAATCTGGGTCTACAGATCCTGAAGTTATAATATCAGGGGTTTTCCCTCCGTCTATGAGTCAATTGGAATTTGCTGCAATATTAGTTAACCTCAGTGATGCTTCAGATGCCTATAAGGATTTCGCAACATCAATTGATGTCGATGATAATGGTTCAGCAGACCCTGATTCTGCAGATTGGATGAGTAGTGGAGAGGCTGGAGATATGGTCCAGTATGCAGTTATCTCAATTATTATAACTGATATAAGAGCATCAGTACCTGAACTTGAACTATATAATTTTATAAAAGATGGTACGGCAATCACTACAGGATATACAGATCCTTTTTCAACCAATGCATTGAGTGCTTTGCTCGATTTTGCAAATCTTGGACTTTAGGAGCTAAATGATGAAAAAAATAACACTTATAATTTTAATAACTTTACTATTTACTGGTTTTACTTTTGGCCAGACTGTATATGATGATCCTCTTTTTGCTCCGGTATTACCAGATGTAATAGCAAGGGGTAATGCCTTTACAGCTTCTGCTCATGGTTATGGGGCTTTATTTACAAACCCTGCTGGTTTTTCAATGGCAGATGGTTCTTTTACACTTCTTTCTGCAAGCATCAATCCCTATTTTGCTCCAAATGAAGAAAATATCAATGGATTTATTGAAGCTTTTGATGATCCTACATCTGCAATAGCTCTTTTAAGTGATGTTGTGGTTGAAAATGGAATAGGTGCTAATGCAAATACCGGTGTTGCCATTGTTGGCAAAGGTCTGGGGCTTGGAATAGTAATAGATGCCGATTCTTTTGGTGGAGGCGATACTGCTCTTGGTACAGAAATTGATGTTGTTGGTACCGCAGCAGCTATAGCTGGTCTATCGTTTAATCCGAAATTAGGCCCTCTTTCTATTCATCTTGGTGGTGATATAAGATATATGCATCGAATAAAAATGGACAATGTAGGTGTTATTGACCTTATGGAACTGGCTGATGGAGGTACTCCTGAAATTAGTGTTTTATCTGGAAATGCTTTTGCAATTGACTTAGGTACTATTGTAGAGATGGGTTCATTGACTTTAGGTATGTCTGTAAGAGATTTAGGTGGAACTCAATTTATTTATACTTCAGAGGATGCCGCTGATTATGGAAATGGAAATGAAGTTGCAGTAGATGACGTGTATAAAATTCCAATGTCTATTAACACTGGAATTGGATACCATCCGGACTGGGGAGCTCTTGCTTTTCTGATTGACCCCACTTTTAATCTTGATTACCATCATGTTTTTTATGCAGATACTGAAAATACACCATCATTCTGGACCGGTGTTCATGCAGGAACAGAAATTAGAGTACTCAGGTTTATGAAGGTTAGGGCTGGAATAAATCAGGGTTATATAACTGCTGGTATTGGAGCTAAACTCCTGTTTTTGGATATAAATATGGCGTACTTTACAAGAGAAATGGGTGAATATGCCGGAGTTGATCCAAATAGTGGTTTGTCTCTGGAAGTTGCTATTAGATTCTAGGAAAAATATTTATTTAATACAAAAAGGCTGTTTTCTTCGGAGAGCAGCTTTTTTTATTAAACGTTATATTATCCCGCCTCTTGATTTTTCTCACCCAGGTGATAGATTATAGTTATAGGGACATTTAACCGACCATTTAGATGTCAGGGAGAAATTGATATGAAAAAAATAAAATTTATTATTTTAGCTGTAATTACCATTCTAATATATACCTCCTGTCAGCAAATATTTACATACAGCGCCCTTGAATGGGCTCAGAGAGATCCATCAGATCTTCCTCCTGCACAACAGGTTGCATATGCAGAGAGTGCTCTGGCAAGTGGTGATGAAGATGCAATAATCGCTGCTTATAATGCAATAAAAGATCT
>JAOZPU010000292.1 GCA_029932585.1 Spirochaetia bacterium
CATGGGCGTCGGCTATTGTGGGTCTAAGTGTAACACTTGGTATGTATATCTATGGATTTTCATCTCCCGAAGCTGGCACTATTGGTATGCTGGTTTCTCTGGCTCTCAATCCTGTTGTAAGTCTTATAACACAGAAAAAAGGGTAAAAATTAGATTAAATATTTTAGTGGTTAATATTACAACTAATGGTAAACTTAGTACCATTAGTTCGATCTATTTGTAAATCTCCTTTCATTTGCTCTACAAGCATCTTAATTAATTTCATTCCAAATCCTGGATTATTATTTAAATTAATATCCCGGGGAAGTCCTATACCATTATCTGCCACAGTTATAACCATCTGATTGTTTTTAATTTTGGTAGAAAAATCAATTTTTCCTGAGGATTTATCTTTAAATGCATATTTCATTATGTTGGTAATTAACTCATTTATTATAATTCCCAAATTAAATATTATTTTTGTATCTAATTGAAAATCAGAAATATTTTTATTTACTGAAATAGTAATTGAATTGGGGAAATTCCCAATAATATTATCTATAAGTTTAGAAAGATAAAGCTTTGTAGATGCATGTTGAAAATCTGATGATTGATAAAGAGTTTCATAAAGAACCATCATAGTTCTAATTCTATTTTCAATTTCCAGCAAAGCATTTTCAGCATCTTTAGTTTTAACAGTATTTGATTGAAGTGCAATAAGACTAATAAGGGTTGTCATATTATTTTTAATTCGGTGATGTACTTCTTGTAAAATAAGATCTTTCTCTATAATTAAATTTTTAACTTTGTTTTCTGCAAGTTTTCTTTTTGTTATATCCCTATTACTTCCCCTAATACCAAGGCTGTTACCATTTTGATCAACTATGTCACGGCATATGTGGTTTATCCATTTTACTTGCTTATCCTTTGTTATAATTCTAAAATCGAGTGGTTCTCTTGAATTGGAATGACCTCCTTTATGATTTAAAAATATTTCTTTATCTTCAGAATGAATTAGGTTTTGGTAAAGTCCTGGAGTATTATAAAAATCTTCAGGTTTATAACCTGTTATTTTTTCAACAGAAGGAGATATGTAATTATATTCATTTTTAGAATTAAACCAGTATTCCCAATCGTTTGTATAATCTGTTACGGTTCTTAATAACTCTTCATTTTCTTTTAGTTTATTTTTCAGAATTAATTGCTCAGTAATATCATCCCCGGAGCTTAGATGCCCTGTTATATTTCCATTATCATCCTTAAGTATTGTATTATGCCAGGCAATAATTATTTCCTTACCACTTTTAGTAAGAATTGGGTTTTCAAAGTATTCTACTGGTTCAATTTTACCGGCAAGAAGCTTTTGGGAAACAGGAATTATTTCTTTCTGTAAACGTTCTGGTATCATCTTCTTAAACCAGTTTTTACCAATTAATTCTTCCTCTTTATAACCCGTAGTTTCACAAAGTTTTTTATTTACAAGAGTAATTTTACTGTCTTTATTAATTGCAACAAACATTACTCCTGAAATATCCAAATATTGTTGAGATTTCACCATCTCTTTCTGAACTTTTAGTTCTGCACGTTTTTGTCTGGTAATATCTACAGAAATTACAGAAACTCCGGTAATTATATTATTTGTGTGGATTGGATTAAGATTAACCTGAAAACATTTTTTTTCTCTTAGAAAATCTTCTTCAAATCTAAAGCTTATTCTATTTCCCTTGAGAGCCTCTTCGTATTTTGGTTTCCATATTTTTTGGAAATCAGGTGGAAAGTTTTGGAAAGCATGCATACCAGGTTTTATTTTGATGTTAAACCCCTTTTCAAAGTCACTGGTAAAATATGAATTTATAAATGTAAACTTAAAATCTTTATCCACTGTCCAAATAGATTCTTCATAATTATCCAGCATGTCCTGCATTGTTTGTATTGTATTTTCCTTGGCAGATAATTGCATGTGTATATCGTTTATTTTTTTTAGTTTTTCTGCACGACCTCTAAGCTTCTGTTCCAGGATTATTCTTCTAATCGAAATAGTGCTTATATTAATAAACGATTCTAAAACTTTTTTATCCGGAGGCTTCTGATCTTTTTTTAAGGCAAAAACTGAAGCTCCGAAAAGTTCATTATCAATAGCATAAGAAAGCCCACAAATACTTCCCAATTTTAAAATTTTATGCAGGGCTGCTGATACTTTTAAACTGATAGCACCATTTGTATCTTCATAAAGAGAAGGGAAAGTTTGAATTCTTTCTGTAATAATTTCTTTAAAGTATACATCATCAACAGGAACTTCTGTTTCCAGTATTTTTTTCCCAACTACTTTAATTCCCAATTTTATTATTGACTGGTCTGCAGATATTTCCATATTTTTTAAAAGTTTTTCTTTACTATCATATTTAGAGTATGTAACAAATACAGCATTTGTTAGACTTAGTAATTGTTTAATAATTAACTGAATAAGTAAATCTAAATTATCTGTTTTAGTCTGATCCTGAGAAATTTCACTTAGAAAACTAAGAT
>JAOZPU010000293.1 GCA_029932585.1 Spirochaetia bacterium
TATTTGTTGGGATACGTTTCATCGTCGTAGAGACGCACGGCTGTGCGTCTCTACGATGATTATATCCCTCTGGAGATCAAAATGAAAAAAACAACAGTTTTTTTAATCATGATTTTTATATTTTTATTAGTATTAGGTTCATGTACCAGCATATCAGATCTTTCTTTTCCCGGTAAAAAAGAAGCACCCCAAAGGATATTATCGGGTAAATCTGACTTTTTAACAATTAATTCTTCCTACACATTGGAAT
Source organism: Spirochaetia bacterium (assembly GCA_029932585.1). Taxonomy (GTDB): domain Bacteria; phylum Spirochaetota; class Spirochaetia; order B11-G9; family B11-G9; genus JAJRQE01. The sequence continues at coordinate 251 of JAOZPU010000293.1, forward strand.
CACTTCTTGTTCCTGTAATTCAGATGAATAATTTTATGATGAGTATAGATTATTTTGATCAGTTTATTGAATATAACGATTATATATTCCCAGATTATCTTTTTCAAATTTTAGGAATGGAAACTACAAGTTATAAACCTGGAGAGGGTAGTGTTTTGTATGGTAAACCTGAAAATGGTTCCCCTCCCTTTACTTTTGAAAAGGCTCTCCTTTCGAGAGACGATTTAGGTAATAGCTGGTGGCAGTTGAACATAGAATATAAGGGGAAAGATCTTTTTATAGAGGTTTATTCCAATCAATATGACATACCTTTAAAAATTAGATCGATAGATCCAGGGTCAGGATTCGGATTTGAGATAGTTCCTGATATCGCCCTTGATTTTGATAATGCAATTAATGAGGTTCCTCCAGAGAAGTTAGCAGATAGCGTGCAGGATAAAATTGAGCGGAATATTTCAGACGGTCTCTCAATGTATTTTGCTAATTCTAAAATTATTGGAGAAGAAATTGTAGAAACTCCTGCAGGTAAATTTATGGCGGTTCTTGTACGAAACTTATACTCTGACACAGAATGGGCTAATTATTGGCTTTCACCAGATGTCCCGGGGGGTATTGTAAGAATTTCACATACGATAAATGGTTCAGAAGAGACTAATATTACCGAACTTATTGAGTTGCCAGATTTTGTAGAATCTAAAATTTTAGATGAAAATTTGTTTTCAATGGTAATGGGAAATTATAATGATGATATTCCTGTTAACATGGAACCAGGATTTTCTGAAGGATCAATAGATTCTCCAGTTATTATTTATCCTTATGAAGAATATTTTGGTTCTGTTTCTGATGAAGGCATAAGCTATTACAAATTTAAAAATACTAAAAGGGCAGATTTGTTTATAGAAGTTTATGGTCTTGAAGGATCCGCGGAGCTTGTTTATTTTGGAAATAATTCAACCTTTGACAACTGGACTACGAGCAGTGAAGGAAACTCTCTTAATATTGAAGATTACATGGTTCTTTCAGGAGAAACTGTTTATTTTTCTGTAAATGATAAAGTTGATGAATATTCAGTTGGAGAACATTATACAATATATATTGATCAAAATCCAATTCTTGATCCTATTGGTATAATGATGAAGGGTGATATTTTTAATAGTGCTTTAGAGCTTGAATCAGGGAATTCTTACAGTTTAACTGCAGGAAGTGAAGGTCTTGATTATTATAAAACTACAGTTAAAAAAGGTTCAACTCTTATAATTGAAATATCAAATGAACCGGATTTTGGTAGTCTTATCTGGTTTGACACAAAAAACGGCTCATATTCAGGAATGTATAGTGAATGGAACCAGGATAGTAAAACAATAAAAATAGAAGGTCTTGAACCTGGAACTGTTTGCTATTACTATTTTTCTTCAGACACAGATCTCTTTGATCCTCTACAGAAACTGGAACTACAAATAACAGAAAAGTAAAGATGCGATTTATCGCGTCTCTCTCCATTAATGATCTCAGTATTCAGTATATACACCCGTAGAGACGCACGGCTGTGCGTCTCTACGTGATGTGGCCTATCAATACGATTGTTATGATGGTCCTTACGCTGTCTGTTCTGCCTTCTTTCTAGGCATCTGCATAAGATAAATAACACCATATACAGCAATAGCTAGTAATGATGCAATAACTCCGTTAGTTCTAATAAAACTTCCAATTAAATGAGGGCGTAGAAGAGTAAAAGCAACTACTGCAAGAAGAATCCCCTCATACCATTTGTTCTTCTGAGTAAAATATCCTTGTGTAAATGCTGCAAAGGCAAACATTGCAATAACACTCGTTAAAAATATCCACATTACCTGCCATACATTGGTTATTCCAATTAAAAGAAGATCAGTATTAAAAATAAACATAAATGGTAGAATTGCAGTTCTTATATCATAAGTAAAGCCCTGGATACCTGTCTTAATAGGATCGGACTTAGCTATTGCCGCGGCGGCAAAGGCGGCCAGTCCTACAGGCGGGGTATCATCTGCCAGAATACCAAAGAAAAATACAAAAAGGTGTGCAGCTATAAGCGGGAATACAAAACCGCTCTGTGCTCCAAGAGTAACAATAACTGGTGCTGTAAGAGATGCCATTACAATGTAGTTTGCAGTTGTAGGAAGTCCCATACCAAGTATAAGGCTTGCGATTGCAGTTATTAAAAGTATAAGATAAAAGTTCCCACCTGAAAGAACTTCTATAACTTCAGTTATAA
>JAOZPU010000113.1 GCA_029932585.1 Spirochaetia bacterium
GAAATATACCAGTCAAACATATCTCTTCGTAATTTTGCCCGCCAGATTTTTCCCTCCGCTTTACGTTTCAAATTATAAAACACCACACCTTCTGCCATAACTTTATCTGACAAACCCAGCTTAGAGGCTCTTTTTGTGTAGTATCTGGAAAAAAGCCAGTCTTTAAACCATCCGCTCCAGTTATCAAAGGTTCTTTCATGCTCATCAAAGGATCTGTACCTAAGACGGTCTATGGCAGTATCAAAGGGATACCATTCGTGAATATCAAGTTTGTATGGATTCCCCTGTAGTTTGGGCCCTATCAATTCACCAGCCTGCTCACCGTCAGGTTTTATCAACCCTTTACTGGCAGACATAAGAACACCTTCAATAAGAAATGTTTTCCCCTTAATTATCTGCAGTGGATCTATAACATTTTTCCTGTTCTGAAGCTTAACAAGACGGCCACCTTCTGTTAGCACCTTAACATTGGAACCATCCAGTTTTTCTACAGCGAAAGTTTCAGGATCTTCAAAAACCCATTCATAACCCGGATTTATCTTATCAACAACAAGATAGGCTTCCGGTGATCGCAATCCCAGTTTCGCTCCATACTGTTTCCAATGATCTCTGTTTACCTTGAAAGTCTGCCGGATGAAGGGACAGTAAATTTTAGGGAAATCTGTAAGATTACCATCTATCAACTCCACTTTATTTTCTTTTAAACTGCTCATATTATCCCCCTTTTATATATACTATCAGAAAGAGGGAAAAAATAAAGTTCCAAACAAATGTTCAGTCAGTAATCCCTTTTACTGCTGCACAGAAAGCTGTTCTGATATTGCAAATATATCTATAAACTCTAATAACTATTGTAAATATTATAATTATTTAATGTAATATTTAATAATTCTATAATTATCAACTCAAAAGAAAGAAAATTTCATACTTGACATCTGTTATATTGTATCTTAATCTGATTGAATAAAAATAACTAAAGGAACAGGAATGCTCGAGATCAGGAAAATTAGTAAGTATTTTGGCGGATTGAAAGCCCTTAATGAAGTAAGTTTTAAAATTGAGCCCGGAAGAATTCATGGAATAATAGGACCCAATGGTTCTGGAAAAACAACAATGTTTAACTGTATTACAGGTCTGCTTCCCCTTACAGGTGGTCAGATCTTTCTGGACAATGAAGATATTAGTAATATGAAGCCTGACATAATAGCTAACAAAGGTATCCGTAGAACTTTCCAGGCAGGAAAACTTGTTCCTTCTTTAACTGTACTTGAAAATGTTATGAGCGGTATCTATGATTTTACCAAAAAAGATGCAATTGAAACTTTTTTCAGACGTCCATTCAGCAAATCAGTAAAAGAAAAAGAGATACAGAATAGGGCAATTGAAATACTTAAACTTGTTGCTATGGATAAAAGTGCAATGCGCTGGGCAAGTGATCTGGTCTGGGCAGAACGTCAATTTGTTCAAATTGCAAGAGCTGCTGTTTACCAGCCGAAAATTCTCCTTTTAGATGAACCGGCTTCAGGAATGGGACCGGGAGAAACAGAACAGGTTGGAGAAATTATCAGAAAAATCAGAGATATGGGAATTACCCCGGTTGTAGTAAGTCATGACATGAAAATGCTTATGAATATTGCAGAATATGTAACAGTTCTTAATTTTGGAGCTAAAATAAGCGAAGGAACCCCAAAAGAAGTTCAGAATGATCCAAAAGTAATGGAGGCATACCTTGGGGCAGAATAAAACATCAGATAAGGTAATTTTGGAAATAGATAATCTTGCTGTATCCTATGGGCATGTAAATGCATTAAAAGATGTGAGTCTTACTGTCAATGAAGGTGAAATTGTTGTTCTGATTGGTGCCAATGGTGCTGGAAAAACATCAATAATGGAAACAGTCCTTGGTGTAAATCAAGTAGATAGCGGAACAATAAAATTTCAGGGAAAGGACATAACAAATAAACCGGCGGACAAAATTGTTCGCTCAGGTATGTTCCTGGTTCCTGAAGGAAGAGGAGTATTTTCCTCCATGTCTGTAACAGATAATCTGCTTCTTGGAGCTCATCATAATTTAAAAGGTTCAAAAGAAAAAATGGATTATGTTTTTTCATCCTTTCCTATTCTGGGAGAACGAAAAGATCAGGTTGCCGGAACTCTAAGTGGCGGTGAACGTCAGATGCTTGCTATTGCCAGAGCACTAATGTCATCTCCAAAAATGATTCTTGTAGATGAACCCTCAATTGGACTGGCCCCAAAAATAGTAAATGATATTTTTGAAATTTTAGTACAGCTTAACAGCGAAGGATACTCAATTCTTCTGTCAGAACAAAATGTTTACAAGGCTTTAAAGTGTGCTCACAGGGGATATGTAATGGAAACAGGTAAAATTTTACTTAGCGGAACATCTGAAGAGCTTCTTAATAATTCTGAAATACGCAAAGCATATCTGGGAGCGTAAAAATGGAAATATTTATCGCACAGGTTATAAACGGACTGTCTCTTGGAAGCATATATGTACTTTTAGTTACTGGCTTTAATTTACTTCTTCTGGTTGCTATGATTATTCACTTTTCCTTTCCTGTTGTTGTTGTTTTTTCTATGTACATGGCCTGGATAGTACTGGGGCTGACAGGAAATAATATATTTCTTGGAGTAGCTGCAGGAATCTCCTCTGCTATCCTTTTTAATATAATTACAGCACCTATGTTTCAGCATATTATGAAAAAACGCGGTGAAGTAGATATAAACTCAACAATGGTTCTTTCTATGGGTTTGGGAATGATTATTACAGATTTTTTATCCCACAGTATAAATAGCGGATTCCCTATTGCTTTTCCAGATAATCTTACAGGAAGAGCAGCCGGACCTTTTATACAGTTTGGTTTAATAAGTATGTCCAGAGGAGCATTTCTGGCTTTAACAGTTGGAATTGTTTTTGTTACAGGTTTGTTCTGGCTCCTTTATAAAACAAAACAGGGGCGAGCTTTCAGAGCGATTGCTGAAGATCCAAACGGAGCAAAACTGGTAGGCCTTCCAATTTTAAAAACAGGACTGCAAAGTTATGCTTTAACAGGATTTCTTGGAGGCTCAACTGCAATCCTTATGGCAATTCTCCTGGGTTCGGCTTCACCTGGACTGGGAGATCAGCTGGGACATAAAGTACTTGCAGTTTCAATTATCGCAGGTCTTGGGAACCTGAAGGGTGGTCTTATTGTTGGTCTTTCCCTGGGGATATTGGAAGCCCTGGTACAGGGATACTGGACAGGAACCTGGTCCAATGCAATAGCATTTGTAATTATGCTTATTGCCATCCTTGTAAAACCCAAGGGTATATTCGGAATGAAGTTATAATCTTAAAAAGGAGTTAAACAGTGTCTTTGCCGCTTTATTATTATCTTGCAATTGCATCAATTTATATACTTATGACCTGGGCTCTATACCTACCCTACAGGGTTGCACATCTCCATTTTATGGTAGTTGCCAATATGGCAATTAGTGGTTACTTCGGTGGATATGCTGCTACTCAATGGGGATGGCCTTTTGGAGCTGCGCTTCTTGCAGGTATGTTAATTGGAGCACTACTATCCTGGCTGGTATCTTTTGGAATTGGAGATGCTCCAACATTTGCTGTTGTCATAGTTGGATTCACTTTTATTTATATAACTAAAACTGCTATAGAAAACTGGGATCTAATTGGTGGAACAATGGGAATGTTTGGTATTCCAATGGTTAAAAATCTTCTTCTTTATGCCTACCTTTTTGTTTTAGTAACAGGTATTTTTATATATCGTTTTGACCATTCCAGGCTGGGAAGAGCAGCTTCTGCAAAATTTGTTGATAAAGATCTGGCAACATCTTTCGGAGTTAATACAAAACATCTTGGAATGTTTCTTCAGACCTGGGCAGGAGCAATAGGCGGCGCATGTGGTGTATTTTATGCATTTTTTATGAATAGTCTTTTTCCAGATTTTTTTACTTTTCATATAATTGGAACGACTATGACAATGCTTTTTCTGGGAGGATACACCACAATGTGGGGACCGCTTCTTGCAGCTCCCATACTATGGGGACTGCCTTTGATTCTGCCCACATCAATTGCTTCCTGGCGGCAGATTATTTATGGAGTTATTCTAATAGTTATCCTTTTACTCAGACCCGAAGGTGCTGTAACCAGACAGTTTATTAGAAAAATACAGGTAAAGTTAAAATTAGTTAAATTGGCATAATATGCCATGGAAATATAAAATTTAAGGAGTTCACATGAAAAAAATTTTAGTAATTTCAATTGTTCTTCTTCTGGCTGCTGGATCCCTATGGGCTGCAGGCAAGAAAGAAGAAGTAGTAGCAGAAGAATTTGTAGCTACAGAATTTGAGATCCCGTTTCTTAACTGTCTTACCGGACCAATCGCAAGTATTGGAGAATACCTGCAGTGGGGCGCTGAAAGAGCAGCATGGGAAATTAACCAGGCTGGTGGTATAAATGGAGTACCAGTTAAAGTAACAGGTATTGATACAGCAATGAGCCCTGAAATTGGAACTGTAGAGATGGCAAAACTGTCTGAAACAGCTCTTGTAGCTATGGGTCCTGTACCGGAACCAGTTATTATGGCAGCTATGCCAATTGCGGTTAGAAGTGGTTTGTATTCTTTTACAGCAACAACATCTTATGAATATGCAATGCAGTTCTTCCCATGGTCTATATCATGGTTCTCCCCAACAGATAAAAAACTTCCTCCGGTTGTTACTGCATGGGCAAAGAAAAATTCGGGTATGAAAAATGTTGTACAGTTTGTTGAAAACTACGGTGCATGGCCAGGTATGGCAAAAGCCCATGTTATCGGTCTTGAAGCAGCTGGTGTAAATGTGCTTAAAGAAATTGAAGTTCCAACCGATGCTGTTGCATTTGGACCTCTTGTAGTAAAAGCTCTTGCAGAAAATCCTGATGGTATTATTTTTGCAGCAAATGCAGAAAAAGTAGCAAAGATTATTCTTGAACTTCAGAGCAGAGGATGGTCAGACAACTCTAAAATCCTTGTTTTCTCAAGTGCAGATGATGGTGCTCTTTATACAACAGGTGGAAGCAATATAAATGGTGTAATGATCTACAACTATGTTGATCCAGGTCTTGATACACCAAGATGGCAGGCTTTTAGAGAAGCTTTTAAAGCTGATCATGACGGCATGGAACCTTTCAGTCTTTCTCCTAACTACTATGATGCTGTTTATATGATTAAAAGAGCTATCGAAGAAACAGGTGTTACTGGTGATCCTGCAAAACTCAAAGAAGAAAGAATCCTAATTAGAGATTTCTGTAACAACGTAGAAAACTTTAAAGGTCTTTTCTTTGACTGGTCAAATGAAAATGGTGTACCTAAAGATAAACCTCTCTTCCTCTTTGAAATACAGGATGGACAGAAAGTTCTTGTAGAAAAGGTTGTTCCAACTAATAAATAGAATATTTTAGAAAAAAGGAATAATTTAAGGGTGCGAAATATCGCACCCTTTTTTATTTTATAATTTATTGCAACTATCACAGGTAAATTATCTAAATCAAATGCAGCAACTGGAATATCAGGCTCCATCAGCTTAGGTGGTACAAACATTTTCAAATCATACAAAGACTGGAATAAACAAGTAGCCCCTGCTTCTGTTATATCTCTGGATGAAGAAGACTTTGATAGGTTCTAAAAATTAATAATTTGTATGGGCAGGATCGAACGACTACCATAACTCTATTTACTCTAAATTATCTATTTAGGGGTTGTTATTTTATCAAATATTTACTACATTTCTGGAATTAAGGGAAATTGATTGATATATTTAATTAGTACAGAGGTAAAAGTTTGAAAACAGTTCTCATTGTAGAAGATGAAGCAATTATTGCCATGACCTACAAAAGGGCATTGCGAAAAAATTATTTAACTATTCTGGTATCTACTGGCATTGAAGCGGTTAATTCTGTTAAAAATTCAAAACCCGATCTTATACTAATGGATATAAAACTTAAAGGTAATATGAATGGTATTGAAGCTGCCCGGCAGATTCAGGATCTATTTACTATTCCCTTCTTTTTTCTTAGTGGAAATACTGATCAAGATACAAAAAACAAAGCATTAAGTCTCAATCCCTGTGGATACCTTAAAAAACCTATTAATCATAAAGAGTTAGTCAGAACTGTAAATTCAATTATATTGTAACAGTAATTTTATACTCAGTCCCATTCTCTCTTTTTATTTCCAATTTCCCATAAATTTGGGCAACCAGACTGTTTATAAGTAAAAATCCAATTGAATCATTTTCATTTATTTCACTTTCATCAGGGAGCCCTACTCCATTATCTCTTAAAGTTAGAACAACTTCAGAACCAGTACTTCCAGTAAGACTAATAAATAATTCAGGTAGGTCTATCCCAACAAAAGCATGTTTTAATGCGTTTGATATAATTTCATTAATAATCATCCCAAGGGGAATTAGCAAATCCAGCTCCAACTCAAACTCATCTATTTTAATGGTTGTTTTTATATCATGAACACCATAATCATAACTTTCCAAAAGTATTTTTATAAGCTCTTCAATATATTTTGAAACATCAATATCTTTTAAATTTTCACTTTTATACAAATACTCATGTATCAGGGCCATAGACCGAACTCTGTTCTCCGTACTTTGAAGTAAAAGGTGAACTTCCTCATCTTCAACATTCATAGATTGCAGAGAGATAAAAGAGGATATAATTGCCATATTATTTTTTACTCTATGATGAACCTCTTTTAAGAGAATTTGCTTCTCTTCCAAAGATTTTGCAAGCCTATCCTCTGTAAGTTTTCTTTCTGTAATATCATCAACAAGAGAAACATAGCTAAGTATTTCTCCACTCTTATTTTTAAGCACTTTATTGTACCATTCACAGATAATTGTTCTACCATCTTTAGTTATATTTTTATTTATATTTCTTGTTCCACCTGTAGCATTAGCTAACCCTGTAAAAACACCAGACACATCAGGTATAATATCCGGTGATATTAAAGATTCAAACCCTGAACCAATAATTTCCTCCCTGGAAAAACCAAATATTTTCTCTGCCGATAAATTCCAATCTAAAATTTTATAATCAAGATCCCACTCCACATAACCAAGAGGAGACTGGTCCCGCTGCAAACGTAAACGCTGTTCTGAAGTAAATATCCGAGCATCCACCTCTAATTTACTTTTAACCATGTGGTTCATATCTTCCGCTATATGTGAAAATTCTTTGTAACGAATGTTTGATATATCAATTTCTTCACTATTAATAGCAGCATTATCAAAATAACTGGAAAATAAGCTAATTTCTTCTTCTACAGATTTAGTAAATTTTCTAAAAATAACTTGGATAATAATTAGAATAACTGTGACAGCTAAAAATAAAAAGAAAGCCTCTATTAAAGTTTCTTTCATTATCGTTTTCTGAAGAGTATTAATTTCATTTTCAATTGAATCCAGATAAACACCAGCCCCTACCAGCCACTCCCACTTAGGAACTCCTTTTACAAATGATACCTTTGGGCTGATTGTATTAGTGGACAGCTTAAGCCAGGAATAGTAAATAAAACCACCTTCAGGGTTTCGAACAGCCTCACGTTCTTCCTGAATAACCTTAACACCATTAGGATCAGTTAACTCCCAAACACTTTTACCATCTATAACCTTCTTTGCATCAAATAAAAGAGGTATCCCATCATATGTGTTTACAAATATGTAACCATCTCGACTAGAGCCAAATCTAATATTCTTAAGTGATTCTAGAATTTCATCTTTAGAAAGATTGAATTTTTCAGCTAAATTAATAAACTGAACCGCACTTTGAACTTGAGATTTAACTATAAATTTTTGTTCTTCTGTATAAGAATATCTAATTTTTTCAGTTTCATTTTTCAAAAATATAAATCTGTCATATATTCCAATTAATGAAAAAATAATTATTGCAATACCATAGATTATTATAGTGATTCTTTGTATGGTTTGAACCAAACCTATTTTTTTTGTCAGCTGTTCCAATTATTACAATCCTCTACAATGCTTTAATAAATCTCTAATTGATTTTACTATTGATTGCAAATAAAAATCTCATTATTGAGAAATTTTGCGAAATTCTATTTTCCAATGTCTACCTGTGCCAATATTATAGGCTCTGGCAAAATTCCCCTGATTTATTGCTATAGCCATATTATAAACAGAATTCACATAAATTATCTGTTCACTTGCATAAACGTCAGCAAAAGATTTCCCATAGGTCATTCTGTTATTATAGGCTAATGTAGAACCATTCCGAATAACAACTTCCACTCTATCCCCATGCTCAAACCCTACATTAACAAATATATCACGAGGGATATTTGTCCAAAGGCTGCCGAAACGAACATCCAGAATATCTATAGCACCTTTTACAAAGTCCAGTCCGGTTTGAACTTCCCCAACCTCCAGCTCAGTAGTTAAAGATAAATCTACAACAGAGCCTACCTGTTCAAAAGCAATTTTCCCTGAAGCAAGTTTTGCGCCGGTATTGGCATAAACATCACGACCATGAAAAGTATAGGAATGCTCAGTATCTTCTCTTCGATGTTTTGTTTCATCAATCTCTCTAACTTCTTTTAACCCTATATATTTTTTAATATGAGTAAGTGTTCCATTATCCGGTGTTACAATATACTGTCCCCCAACTGTCTCTGCAACAACACTCCGACGGCTGGATCCTACACCAGGATCTACAACAGAAACAAAAACTGTTCCTTTTGGCCAGTATTCTATGGTTTGAAAAAGGCGATAAGATGCTTCCCATATACTGTACGGAGGAATATCATGGGTAAGATCCTGAATTTTCAATGAATCGTCTACAGTACTTGCAACACCATGCATAGCCGAAACAGCTCCATCAACTAAACCAAAATCGCTCTGAAACACTAATAACTTATTCATAAATATCCTCATTAATATCCGTTTAAACTGATATCAATAGTATATTAGGAAGAAAATGCTGTCAAACAAGATTTACTATTCAATTTGTTATTCAAAATCATGATAATATTTGACTTTTTTATAATTACGGTATAATATTTATACCATGGAGTTTGAGTATGACGATATCAAAAGTATCTCCAATAAAAAAAAGCATGGTATTGATTTTATTGAAGCTCAGAAGCTTTGGAATAATGATAACAAAATTATTTACCCGGCTCGTTCTGAAACAGAAGAACGATATATACTTATTTCTACTATAGAAAACAAACATTGGTCGGCAATATATACAGTAAGAAATCAAAAAGTAAGATTAATTTCAGTAAGGAGATCCAGAAAAGAGGAGGAGGTATTATATGAAGGCTAAGGATCTGGACAAATTATTTGACAGCGGAGAAGTGGATATTACTCCTTATCTCGATTTATCTAAAGGATATCGCCCTGATCAGGAACTAAAAAGAGTAAATGTTGATTTTCCAATATGGATGGTTCGTAAACTTGATCAATCTGCAAAAAGACTTGGAGTTCCCCGTCAATCTTTAATTAAGGTATGGTTAGCTGAACGTATCTCACAAATGTAATA
>JAOZPU010000114.1 GCA_029932585.1 Spirochaetia bacterium
ACAACAATCTTACTGATATTCATCTAGGCCTTGAAGACAAAGAAATAAAAAGACATTTCCTTAATGGGGTATTACCAGAAAAGGTAAAAAAACAGTTAATTCAGTTTCTTGAGTACTGTAAATGTCCAATCGCTGTCAGATCTTCCGGGCTGCTGGAAGACTCCCAATCCCAACCTTTTGCCGGTGTATATTCAACCTATATGCTGGCGAATAACAACGAAGATTTTGATGAAAGATTCAGGCAGCTTAGGGATGCTATAAAACTTGTATTTGCATCTGTATTTTTGAATGATGCAGTATCCTACATTGAAACCCTTAATTATGGTATTGAAGAAGAAAAAATGGCCGTAATTATCCAGACTGTTGTAGGAAGACGATATGAAAACCACTTCTATCCCCATTTCTCTGGTGTCGCCCAATCTCATAATTATTATCCTATTTCTCATATGAAACACCTCGACGGTGTTGCCACTCTAGCTGTTGGGCTGGGACAGTCTGTTGTTGGAGGAGGAAAGGGGTATATGTTCTGTCCCAGGTATCCTGACATTCAGTATATAACAACAGATAATATGATAAAATCCAGTCAGACAAAATTTTTTGCCCTCGATATGGATCCATACATGACAGACCTTTCTCTTGGAGAGGAAGAAACATTAACACAGTTACGAATGTATAAGGCAGAAAAATATAAAACACTGACACACTGCGCTTCTGTATGGGATTATATGAATGAAAGACTTATAGAGGATCTTTCTATCAAAGGACCACGGGTTATAAATTTTGCAAACATTCTAAAATATAATATTTTCCCTCTTTCAGACATTTTAGTACAACTACTTGATATTTCTCAGAAAGCACTGGGAATCCCTGTAGAAATAGAGTTTGCTGTCGATCTAAAAAAAACATCTGATATTTTACCAACGTTCTATCTTCTTCAAGTAAGACCCCTTTCTATTAATAATGAAGAGATTCAAATAAATAAGGAAGATATGAAACCTGACAAAGCACTGTTATTTTCTACAGAAGCTATGGGCAACGGTCTAATAAAAGATATTTCTAACATAATTTTTCTTGATCCTGATAAATTTGATAAAAACAGAACCCTTGAAATGAAAGAGGAGATAAAAAAATTCAATAAGGAATTTAATGAAGAAGATATGGGTTATATCCTCATAGGACCAGGAAGATGGGGAACAAGAGACAAATTTTTAGGGATACAGGTTGACTGGGCAGAAATAAACAAGGCAGCAATAATTATTGAATCCGGCCTTAAGAATTTTGATATTGAACCATCTCAGGGATCCCATTTTCTTCATAATCTTGTAGCTTTAAATATGGGTTATCTAAATATTCCATATCACCATAACAGTAAATCCTTCATTAACTGGGAATATCTCAAATCACTGGATGTGATAAATAAAGGAGAATTTTTTATCCATGTTACAAGGAACACCCCTTTTACTATTCTTATGGAGGGGAAAGCCGGACAAGCAGTAGTATTAAAATAACAATATCTTATCATATTGACAACCAATACTTGTATCACTAAAATATTCCCTGATAGAAGGCTTATGCGATGTTTATTGAATTGGTTTGTTTTTGGCTTTTTTTATAAGGAGAGTAAAAACTATGGGTGAATACACAGACAGTATCTTTAATGGACTAAAACAAAAATATTATTGGGAAAATGAATTCCTTCAAGCAGCAAGAGAGATTCTGGATTCACTCTCCCCCTTCCTGGAAGATGCACCCCGGTATCAGAATGCAAAAATCCTTGAAAGAATTGTCGAGCCGGAAAGGGTTATTATTTTCCGTGTCCCATGGGTAGATGACAAAGGTAATGTACAAGTTAATACAGGATACCGGGTTGAATTTAACAGTGCTATTGGTCCATATAAAGGAGGGTTGAGATTTCACCCTTCTGCAAATCTTAGTATTTTTAAATTCCTTGGTTTTGAGCAAATTTTTAAAAACAGCCTTACTGGACTTCCTATGGGAGGCGGGAAAGGTGGAAGCAACTTCGATCCAAAAGGTAAAAGCGATAATGAGGTAATGTCATTCTGCCAATCCTTTATGAATGAACTATTCAGGCACATAGGAGCAAACACAGATGTTCCCGCAGGAGATATTGGTGTAGGGGGAAGAGAAATAGGCTTCATGTTCGGTCAGTACAAAAAACTACAAAATTCATTTGAAGGTGTTTTTACGGGAAAAGGACTCAACTGGGGAGGTTCTCAGATACGCCCCGAAGCGACAGGCTACGGTGCTGTCTATTTTGCAGAAGAGATGCTTAAAACAAGAAACGAATCTTTAGATGGTAAGACAGTTCTCATCTCAGGCTCAGGGAATGTGGCTCAGTATGCCATTGAAAAAATAAATGCTCTTGGAGGAAAGGTTATATCTCTCTCTGACTCCGATGGATCAATTATTGACAAAGATGGAATAGATCAGGAAAAGCATGAATATCTCATAGATCTAAAAACCAACCGCCGTGGACGTATCAAAGAGTATGCAGAAGAATACGGCTGTGAATACTATGAAGGTAGGCGACCATGGGAACTTGAAAAAGCAGATATTGCATTTCCATGCGCAACCCAGAATGAGATTTCACTGGAGGAAGCCCGAACTTTGGTTGCAAATGGTGTCAGCTGTGTAATTGAAGGCGCAAACATGCCAACTGAACCGGACGCAACTGAATTTCTAATTGAAAATAAGGTTCTTTTCGGCCCCGGCAAGGCTGCAAATGCCGGTGGTGTTGCTACATCAGGTCTTGAAATGTCCCAGAATAGTATGAGGATTGCATGGTCCCGGGAAGAAGTAGACAAAAAACTACATAATATTATGATCAATATACATCAGGCCTGTGTAAATGCCGCTGAAGAAGCCGGAGTACAGGGCAATTATGTTGATGGAGCAAATATCGCAGGTTTCAAAAAAGTAGCAGATGCAATGATGGATCAGGGCATTGTATAATTAACACCTAGGGGCAAAAAATATTTTGCCCCTGCGTAAAATATTTATTTTGACAAAACATTGAGAACCCTGTACCATAACTACAATATGAAAAAAAGTGAAGAAACATATAAAACAATATTTAATAATCTCCCGGATATATATTATGAGACAGATTTAGATGGGGAAATTATCATTATAAATCCTTCTATAACAAAGTATACTGGGTATAAACCTGAAGAATGTATTGATAAAAATATAACTTTATTATTTACGGGAAACAAATACAAAAGCATATTTATAAAAGCTCTACTTGAAAAAGAAAGTATATCTAATTATGAAATTCAGCTAACTGATAAACAAGGTAAAATACACCACTCTCTTATCTCTGCTAACATAATTAAAGATTCAAATGGAAATATTACTAAAATAACGGGGTTAATTAAAGATATTTGTGATCTAAAAGCCAAAACAGAAGAACTGTATCAATTTGCAACTTATGACGAACTGACAGGAGTATATAATCGTAGAGTTGGAATGGAATTTTTAAAGCAGGAATTAAAAAAAATGCGGAGGGTGAAAACCTTTTTAAGTATCTGTTTTATTGATATTAATGATCTAAAAATTGTAAATGATAACTTTGGACACGATGCCGGTGATAATCTTATATTAGCAATAGTTGAGGATATAAAATCAGCTATGAGAGAATCGGATATTCTTAGCCGTATTGGAGGAGACGAGTTCCTGTTGATCTTTCCTGGGTGCAAACTGGATGAAGTAAAATCTATTTGGAGACGAGTACAAAAATCAATAAAGGAAAGAAACAAGAAATCAGATAATGAGTATAATATTAGTGCAAGTTATGGATTTGCAGAGACTGACTCAGAAAATCTCTTATTTATTGATGAACTAATTCAAATTGCAGACAAAAGAATGTATGCCCATAAAAGACGAACTAAAATAAAAAATCTTAACAATAAACCAATTAAAGTTTAACAAGTATATCTCTTAAGGCATTAAAAAAAGAATTAATTCCATTAAAATTGTCTGCTACCCCCTGCCATACAGGTATTTTCCCACCTCCCCTGGCATCAATTAAAGGGAGTAAATTCTGTTTGTTTTTAGTAAATGGAAAATCAATACCACTACATGCAATAATCCATTGAAAATTGGAACTTGTCTTATTAATTAAACAAATTAAAAACTTATTGTCTGTTTTAATAGAATTAACCAAATTACGTAAAAAATCTTTTGATTCGTTTTCAAAAATATCAGTAATAAATATTACTCCATTATATTTCTCTGTTGTATCAAACATCTGTTTTACACGTAAACTTATAAATCGTTCTTCCAACTGCTTATAGAGCCTTTTTGTTTCCTGACAGTTATTTAATATCTCATCAATTTTTGAAATAATTTCCGGTTCCTTTGCAGAAAATTTCGAAGAAAGAGTAGATATAATTGATATTTTCTCATTATAATCCTTAAATACCCTATTACCTATTTTCCAGCTTATCCTGGCATGTCCACGAATTTTTTCTACCGATAAATACTTAACACAGTTAATCTCACCTGTAGTTTCAGTATGAACACCTCCACAGGCTACTTTATCAAACTCACCAATACTTACTATTCTAATATCTCCGGATACCTTTGGTTTCCGCCTTAGGGAAAACTTATTTAGATCTTTATCAGAAACCCATATGAAATTAAGCCCAATATTTTTTGATATAATATTGTTGGCAAGATTTTCAACAGTTTTTAAATCTTCTTCAGATATTTCAGATTTATCAATTTCTATGGTAGTTACACTTTCACCCTGATGAACAGAAACAGTACTATATCCGGATTTATACAATGCACCGGATAAAATATGCTGCCCCGTATGCTGCTGCATATAGTCAAATCTATTTTCCCAGTCTATCAGGCAATTAACTTCACCTATTTCCGGAGGTGAAATCATTCTATGAAAAACTTCTCCTTCTTTTTTATAAACATGCTCTACTTTAATACTATTAATAGTACCAATATCTGATGGTTGGCCACCACCTTCCGGATAAAAACAGGTTTTATCCAAAATAACATCCCAAAGATCTTTCCCGGATGAAACCTTTGTGACAGAAAGGACAGAAGCAGAAAATTCCATTTTATACGGATCAGTATAGTAAAGTAATTCAGTTTTTAATGCCATTAAAACTCTCCTTATTTATAACAACTCGTTCCGGATGGGTATATATATTCATTCGTTTGCCCCGGGCAAAACCGCATAGAGTAATTCCATAATATTCAGCAAGTTCTATGGCTTTGTCCATAGGAGCAGAAACAGATGCTATCAATTTTACACCTGTTTTAACCATTCGAATAACAATATCAGAAGATATCCGGCCCGAAGATACAAACATACCATCCTGAAATTTTGTTTGAGATAGAAAGACCTTGCCAATAACTTTATCTATAGAATTCCTACGGCTTACATCGTCTGCCCAGAATAATATTTTATTCATAGCAAAGGCCGCCATATGAACTCCACCTGTTTCATGATAAACAGAAGGCAGCTTTTGAAAATCTCTCATAAGATCAAGAATTGAATCAGCCTTATACTTTCTGTTAATTTCAGTACCGGGTAGAGATTTTTTTTCTTTAATAGAATTAAATGTCTCTTCCACCATTTGCCGGAATGATTGACCAGGCAGAGCAGTTTCTAGAGTGACATACCAGGATCTGCCCTTCCGGACAATTTCGGGTAGGGGCGACCGGCCGGTCGCCCCTACCCGAATATAACCATTCGCACCTGTTTTAATATGCCCTTTAACAAAAAGCAGACCATATATCAAATCCTCAATTTCCTGATCCAGAACCGGAGTCTGATAGATAAGTTTTTCATTAAGATAAAGATTAAACCACTCTTCGGATATAACAGGATCTATTAATTTTTCTGCTACACCGTTTTTATATCTAATAATTTCTTTGGGAAGTATTATCATACACCTACTAATTTAAGATCCCCAGGGGTATTGATATTTAAAAAAGATTGTAAATTTATACCCGCAAACATAAGATCGCTCTGTTCGATCACTATCTTAGGCATATCTTCAATAACTCTTTGCAAATGGAAATCTCCACTTTTAAAAGCCTCTTCCCAAAAGGTAAGAACACTCTTTGGATACAGACCAAGAAAAGGCTGATACTTACCATTTACATGTATAACTGTTGCTTTTTTACTGTCTCTCTTCTCCCATAAATAATCCAAAACCTTTTTTTCAAAAAATGGAATATCACAAGCAAGAAGTAGCAGCCAGTCACTAACATATGGCATAATAGAAAGAATACCGCTAATGGGAGTAGAAACATCCAGTCGATCTTCAATAATCCTGCATCCGGTAAAACTATATGCTTCCGGTTTCTTTGTTAATATATTTATATTATCTGTTATTTCTGAGGCATTCCGGATAGTCCACTCTAAAAGAGATCTCCCTTCATAAACAGCACAGGCCTTATCACTTCCAAACCGACGGCTACCGCCGCCGGCAAGAATACCGGCAATAACTTTACCCGATGCCTCCGTTTTAAGACTCATTTACTACCTTCTACCCTACTGTCTCTACCCGGCAGGCAGCAACTTTTAACTCCGGTATTTTAGAGCTGGGGTCAAGAACATCATTTGTAAGAGCATTTACAGGAGATTCACTAAAATGGAAGGGAATAAAAATAACACCCTTTGCAACCCTGTCGCTCATCTTTGCCTTTGCAGTAATTACACCTCTTCTGGAAGTTATCTGTAATTTATCACCATCAGAAGCTCCAAGATCCTTAAGATCTTCCTTACAAATTTCCAGGTAACCTTCAGGTGCAAATTTCCGGAGTGGAGCAGAACGACGAGTCATTGTAGCAGTATGATAATGAAACAACATTCGTCCTGTAGTCAGAATAAAAGGATACTCTTTATCGGGCTGTTCTGCAGGAGGTATAAAATCTACAGGAGTAAAAAGTCCAAGTCCCCTGGAAAACTTATTTGCATGCAGAAAAGTTGTGCCCTTGTGTTCAGTTGTTGGACAAGGCCATGCAAGATGTTCATTTTCCAGACGCTCATAGCTAATACCGCCATAAATAGGTGTTACCTCTGCAATCTCCTCCATAACAGCGTTACTGTCAGTAAAACTCATTGGATAACCTGTTCTTGTAGACAGATCACATAGAATTTCCCAGTCTCCTCTGGAATTACCAGGAGAAGGAAGTGCAGGTCGAACCCGCAGGACAGCTCTGTCAGAGTTTGTAAAAGTACCTTCCTTTTCTGCAGCACTGGAAGCAGGAAGAACAACATCTGCAAATTCTGTAGTTTCTGTAAGAAAAATATCCTGAACAACAAGAAAATCAAGTTTTGTAAGGGCTTCTTTTACATGATTAAGGTTGGGATCAGATAACATAGGATTTTCACCCATAATATACATTCCCTTAACCTTACCATCTGCTGCTTCGTTCATCATCTCTACAATGGTCAGCCCATCTTTAGCAGATAAAGTATCCACACCCCAGGCTTTCTTAAATTTTTCACGGACAGCAGGATCAGCTACCTTTTGGTACCCTGAATAAACATTCGGCAAACCTCCAAAATCACAGGCACCCTGAACATTGTTCTGACCTCTAAGAGGGTTAACACCAGTAGAAGCACGGCCTATCTGACCAGTAACCATGGCAAGATTTGCAAGAGAAAGAACGTTATCTGTTCCTGTAACATGCTGGGTAATACCCATGGCATAGACAATGGAAGACTTTTCGGAAGTTGCATAAACTCTGGCGGCCTCTTTAAGATCGTCAGCCTTAATACCTGTAATTTCCTCGACCTTTTCAGGAGTATAAGATGCAACAGCTTTTTTTAGCTCTTCAAAGCCCTCTGTTCTTTCTTTTATAAATTCTTTGTTTGCATAACCCTCTGTAATAATTATATTAATCATACCATTTATCCAGGCAACATCTGTACCGGATTTCTGACGCATCCAAAGGTATGAATCACTTACTATATCAATTTTACGTGGATCAATTACAATAATTTTTGCACCCTTCGCCGCTGCATTTCTAATATATGTACCAGTAACAGGATGGGTTTCTGTGGCATTTGTACCTGTAATAAGAATACAGTCTGCATCCGCAAACTCCTCTACAGGATTAGTCATAGCACCGGAACCAAAAGCTTTACCAAGACCGGCAACAGTTGGAGCATGACAAAGGCGAGCACAGTGATCCACATTATTTGTTCCCAGAGAAGCCCTGAAAAATTTCTGAAATACATAGTTATCTTCGTTTGTACATCTTGCAGAGGCAAGACCAGCAAGAGCATCAGAACCATGAGTATCTCTTATTCCAGTCATCTTCTCTGCAATTAAATCCAGTGCTTCATCCCAGGAAGCTTCTTCCAAAACACCATTTTTTCGAATAAGAGGTGTTTTTAATCTATCTTTATCAGTAATAAATTCGTATCCAAACCGGCCTTTAACACAAAGTCTGCCGTTATTTGGTTTTGCTTCAACACCACGAACCCTAACAACCTGGCCGTCCTTAACCCACATCTCTACCTGACAGCCGACACCACAGTAAGTACAAGTAGTTTTAACCTTTCTATCAATATCCATTGCTCTAATCATAGAAACAAGTGGTTTTTCAACTAAAGCTCCAGTAGGACAGGACTGAACACATTCTCCACAACCATCACATGTAGATTCTCCCCATTGAGTATAGTCCGGAGATGGATACATAAAAAATCCACGCTCTACAAAAGAGAGAACACCCTTACCCTGAACAACAGTACATGCAGTTACACATCGCCCACATTTAATACATTTATCGGGTTCATAATTTAAAACAGGGGAAGTATAATCAGATTCCAATTCTGGTTTTTCGGTAAGATAATTCAGCTTTTTAATCTCTTCCGTTCCAAGCTGATAAGTATAAGCAATTTCCTGAAGTTCACATTCACCGGATTTCTGGCATATTGAACAATCATAGTTATGATCAGAAAGTATAAACTCCAGATTAGTACGCCTGACACTTTCTATCTCTTTATCAAAAGCAGTTACAACCATTCCTTCAGCCACTTCTGCAGTACAGGAAGTTTTAAGACCTTTTTGGCCCTCAATTTTCACAAGACACATTCTACAGGAGCCAGTAGGTAACATATGTTCCATCCAGCAGAGATTAGGTATATCAAACCCATTTTCCTTTGCAACTTTCAGAAGATTCGCACCCTTTTCAGCCTCAATTTCTCTACCATCAATTGTAAAACGGACCATTTCACCCACAGCAAGCCTCCAAATGTATTTATAGCAATTTTTATGTATATTGAGTATAGACTATATGAGGCTATCCGGTAAACCAATAATTTACTTGTAATGAAATTAATTATGAAGGGGAAAGCCTTCCCCTCGCTGCAAACCCGCTTTTCTTCGCACCTATTACCGGCTCCGTCCCTCCGC
>JAOZPU010000002.1:0-45225 GCA_029932585.1 Spirochaetia bacterium
GAGGAACGTATCGTTGGTAGCGAGCCTGCGAGTGGAACGTTGCCAGACTTTTTTTTATTAATCTGTAATCCAATATAAAAATTCAAAAAAAGACAAAATTCTTGCCAATTATCCATAATCATAATACATTTAATAATAGAAGATTAATTATTTCTACTATTTAAGGCTTATAGTCAATTTAAAACTGACTAAACGGAGGTTTGTATGAAGAAAATAGTTGTTGGGATAGATGGTTCCAGGAATAGTTTTGATTCCTATAAATGTGCAGCAACTCTTTTTAAAGATGAAGATATAGCTTTAACAGCATTATTTGTGCGGGATGAGAGGAAGACACAGATACCCTTTATCTATTCCGGGGCCGCGTATGATATTGCTTATGAAAGATTATATATACCTATTGATCCTCAGTTACAAAATATATTTAAAAAAATAAATGAAGATAATAAAATATTTGCTGAAAAATGTTTGAAAATGTGTAAAAATATTAAAATTGGAAATAATGTTGAATATAATGGAACTGTTTTAGAAGGTGATCCTTCTGAAGTATTAATGAATTATACAAAAGATTCTGATCTACTTGTACTTGGCCAGAGAGGTGAAAATGCCGAGTATGCAAAAGAGTTAATTGGATCTGTTTCTGAAGATCTTATTAGGAAATCTTTAATACCGGTTTTAATTTGTCCAGGAGATTATATTAAAACAGACAGGATTTTAATTGTTTATGAACAAAGCACTTCTTCAAAAAATGCTTTAGATTTTTATATAAATGAGTTAAGCAGGGAAAACCGTGAATTAACCATACTTATGAAAGGGCATTTTGATGAAACCAGTACCAGTATTGATAAAAAGATAAAAAATTTAAAAAAAGGTGGTAAAGAAATAACAGTTGAACATTGTCATGGATCTCTTTCACATAGAGCTCTCGAAATAATGGAAACTGGAATAATAGATATGTTTGTTCTTGGGTCTCATGGTACCCATAAGTTAACTGAATATCTTTTAGGTTCAGTAACTGTGCATATTATTAGAAAAAGTAGCCTTCCAGTGTTCATAGTGCATTAAAATCACTTGCAAAATAGTCTTATCTTAACTATTCTTAGGAGAACTTGTATTAGGGAGGAAAAATGGCAGATACCAATGAAAGTAAATTACAGTTGGTTACCTTTCAATTAGGCTCAGAAAGCTATGGAATAGATATTATGATTGTAGATGGCATTGTAAGGGTTGAAGAAACAAGATCTATTCCTAATGCTCCCAATTATGTGGATGGTATTTTTAATTTACGTGGTGAAATTATTCCAATTATAAATTTACATAAACGTTTTCAAATACGGCGTGCAGAATTAAGTGAAGAAGATATGCTTTTAAGTGGCTTTATCATTATAAAAATAAGTGGTATGAAGCTGGGTATTATTATTGATAAAATATCAAGAGTAATTACAGTTGATCTTGATAAGATGCAATTACCTCCTCAGATGCTGTCCGGGATAGGTGCTGAGTATATTCAGGGTGTTTTTACCCGGGAAGAAGAGTATTTAATATTGCTTGATATCGAAAGACTTTTTGACCCGAGAGAATTGCAGCAGCTTGGAAATTTAAGTAGTTAATTTAATGATTCCTGTTTATAAACCTTCAATTAAACGTAAAGAGATGGATGCTCTTCTTTCAACACTGGTCTCTGATTATAAAGAAGCATCAAACGATAATAATGATTTTCTTAAAACCTTTGCAAAATATTTAAATTTTGAACCAGGAGTACTGGTAAGAGATTATTCTACAGCAATTTCTACAGCATTAAAAGCTATAGGTCTTGGGTCCGGTAGTAGGGTTCTTGTTTCAGCACTTTCTCCAGCTTCTTATATAAAAGAGTTTGAAAAACTATCAATTGTACCAGTATACGCAGATGTAGATATTACTTCTGGGTGTATTGGAGATGATGAGTTAAAAAGGGTTGTAGAAGCTGGAATAGATGGTATGGTCCTGTATTCGCCTAACGGTATTAGTCCTGATTACAGCATAATTGCAGAACTTGATGTACCGGTAATTGCTGATATTACAAATACAATAGGTTGTCCTTTAGAAGATGAAGAGCTTGGGTGGACACCGGATATTGCTATCTTACGAATGGAACTACATGATATTATAACTTCTGGTGAAGGTACTGCAGTATTTGCAGGTAATAAAAAAACTCTTTCAACTCTTCGAGGGGTTATTTCTGATCTTCCTTTGACGGCGCTTCTTCTTAACATGCATGCAGCTATGGGACTTGTACAGCTTGATTCGCTGGATTCTTTTATTGAAAAAAGAAGAGAGATTGGAGATATATTTGAAAAATCTCTTCTTAAGGGAAATCATAAATCTTTTTATCCTGTAAACGATACAAAAAGGAATTACCCCTCTTTTCATGTTGTTTTAAGCAGCCCCTTTAAAGAGGTCTCCCGTTATGCCAGAAAAAATGGAATTATGGTAGAACTTGCGTTTACAGATTCTGCAATGGCTATTAATCCTGAGCTTTCAGAGCAATGTCCAAATTCGAATTCTTTACATATGAGAACTGCTGTTTTTCCATTATATCCAGGATTAGGCAGTCGAAATACTTTGTCAATTTCCAGATTACTTTCCACGCTGCCATAGAATGGAAAGTTCTTATGAAAGGGTAGTAGTATGACTCAGAAGATATTAAAAGTTATTATTGTTGTTAATCTGCAAAAAGATGGATCCTCAGAACTTGTAAAAGAGATTAGTAGTTATTTAAAAAGCCTGGATATTGATGTTTTTGTATTTTCATACTCTGGTAAATCTAAAATCCCTAAACTGGAAACTGCTGATTTGGTTTTTTCTCTTGGAGGAGATGGTACCGTTTTATTCTGTTCCAGAATAGTAGAAAGCATGAGTATACCTATTTTAGCGGTAAATATAGGCGATTTTGGTTTTATAACTGAAATTTCCAAAAAAGAATGGAAATCTGCTTTTATTAAATATCAGAATGGTCAGCTGGATCTTTCCAGACGAGTTATGATAAATGTAATGGTAGAGAGACGTGGTGAGAGAGTTGCTTTTCACAAAGGATTGAATGATGCAGTAATCAGTTCCAATGGAATTTCTAATATTATCAAATTAACTTTGCAAATAAATGAAACAAGTCTTGGTAAATATCGTGCAGATGGAATTATTGTAGCTACCCCGACAGGATCTACTGCTTATAGTATTTCTGCTGGAGGTCCAATTCTTGATCCGGAGATGGAAGCTTTAATAATTAACCCCATATGCCCTTTTACTCTTTCGAATAGACCTATTGTTGTCTCTGGTAATGAAGTTGTAACTATTACAGTTGAAGATGGGCAGCGAACAGATGTTATTCTTTCTGTGGATGGTCAGGATGCGTATCCTCTTAAGGTTGGAGATAAAATAATTGTAGAACGTTCTCAGACAAAGGCTCTTTTAATACGTTCTGATAAACGAAATTTTTATGATATTTTGCGTTCAAAGTTAAATTGGTCCGGAGGTGCAAATGCTTGAAGAACTTACAATAAAAAACTATGCGCTTATTGAGGATCTTGTTGTAAATTTTGATTCTGGATTAAATATTTTATCTGGTGAAACCGGAGCTGGAAAATCAATTGTTATAGGTGCTATTGGATTAATTATTGGATCTAAAGGCGATTCATCTTCAATTAGAACAGGTTGTTCTGAATCTCAGGTTTCCTGTGTAATAAAAATACCAAAAGGAAATGAGGCAAATAATTGGCTTGTTTCTCATGAAATTGAACCGGAAGATGATAGAATTATAATACGAAGAGTTCTACGTCAAACAGGCAGGGGATCAATTTTTATTCAATCTGTGCCCTGCAGTAGAAAAGATTTAGAAGAATTAAGCTCTTTTATTTTTGATATGCATGGGCAGCATGCTCATCAGTCTTTGCTTAATATTGAGAATCAAAGGAAGCTTCTTGATCGATATGCAGCTGTTGAAGATGATGTTAGTAAATTAAAAAATAATTTTCTAAAACTGTCTGAGTTGAAATCAGCACTTGAAAATATGAAAAAAACAGAAAGTGATCTTGTTATGGAAAGAGAGCTTCTTATTAAATCGATAGAGGAAATAGATAAAGCTAAATTGAAGCTTGATGAAGAAAGCCATTTAGTCAATGAAAGAAAAATTTTGATGCAGCATGATAAATTGGTGGAATATCTTGAAGTTTGTCGTAATGCTTTGTCCGAAAATTCCGGTGGTGCTTTGACTTCATTAAGAACGGGCAGATCTTCAATGGATTCTCTTTCGCAGGCAGTTGAGAGTCTTAAACCTTTATCAACCAGGCTTGATGATGCTTTTTATGAAATAGAGGATGTTGTTGAATCACTTGGTCAATTTCAGGATACAATTGATTTTACTCCTGGTAAACTTGAAGAGTGTGAAGACAGGTTGCAGCTTATTCATATTTTACAGAAAAAATATGGAAGTACAATAGGAGAAATTCTGGAATACAGGACTCAGGCAGATGCTAAAATATTGTCTATGCAGACATTTGAAGGAGATAGAATCAGGCAGGAGAAGGAAATTTTATCTTTGGAAAGGCAGGTTGTTAAGGATGCAGGTGGAATTTCAAAAAGAAGGATAGAATTTGGAAAAAAACTGGAAGATAAAATAAAAAATAATTTAGTTCCAATGGGAATGCCTAAAGCTGTATTTAAGGTTGATGTTTCCTTAAGGGAAAATAACAATCATAAGCCAACATGTGGTCCCACTGGTCTTGATAAAATCGAGTATCTACTGTCTCCTAATGAAGGTGAGCCTCTTAAACCTCTTAAAAATATAGCCTCAGGAGGAGAGCTTTCAAGAATTATGTTGAGTATAAAATCTGTCCTGGCAGAGTCTGATAGTGTCCTTTCTTTAATATTTGATGAAATTGATACAGGTATTGGAGGAGAGGTTGCATTGTCTGTAGGAGATCATCTTGCGAAAATTGGGAAGCATAGACAAATTCTTTGTATAACTCACCTTGCTTCAATAGCAGTTCATGCCGATAGACATATTAAGGTTGAAAAAAATGTTGTAGATGGAAGAACATTTACAACTATAAAAAATATAAATGAAACAGATAGGGTATCTGAAATAGCAAGAATGTTATCTGGTGATGTTTCCGGCATAGCTTCTCTGGAACATGCCCGGGAATTATTGGATAAATACAGCAGTTAATACCATTGTTAAATACAATTCTTTAGTATTGGCTGAAAGGAGTTTTGGTGGGAAAGATAAGCACTACGGCTAGAAGTAAATACAACGAAAGAATAAAAGAGTATAAAATTCAGGTTGATGAACTTTTAACAAAAGAAAAGAATATTTTAGGAATTTTGAAAACTGAAGATGATGATTCGCCCTACAAGCGTCTTGTTTTGGCTGATGATAGTCTTAATATGGTTTCTTATTATCTTTTAATGAACCAGCTTTCTCTTGCTTTTCTTGGTGTTAAAAATGAAAGTATGCTGAATGATGCCCGTAAACGTATTTATCAGTCTATAATCTATCTTGAGCAGGTAGTTACCGATTATATAGATGCTCCTTTTTCAGATTATGAAGAAAAAATTCAATTAATTGCCAATTTTACTGATAAACAAAAGCTTGATATAATAAAAAAACTTGGTTTCTCTATAACCTCTGTGAAGGAAGGGTATGGTGATAATAGTAGGTGGAAATGGTCTTTTGTAGAAATTGAAGGAAGATTTGGAACAATTGCTAAGAATTTTATCAATTTAAAAACCTTTGTTGCTGGTATGGATCCAAGGGTTGAAGGGTACGAAGTTAGAACAAAGCATCTCTCTCTTGTTAAAGAATTACTAGTTGATTCTGCAAAACGGTATAGAGAAAAATATGAACTTTCAACATTTCGTATTGATGATTTTAAAAAAGCAATACAGTACCTCTCTGCGTTAAAACGGCTTCTTTCAATGCTTGGGGATACAGGTTCTATTGAGGAATTAAAAAAGAAAATTGATATATGGAAGGCAAAGATGGATGCTGACCAGCGAAAAAAAGAAACAAATCATCGAAAATAATATTTTTAAGTAGAAAATTATACACAGCGTAAAAAAGCTTTGTTTGGGAGAGTTGCATTTGAAAATAATAAAGAATTCCTTTATTATTCTAATTTTTATTAGTTATTTTTTAATATTTGGAAAACCGTTAACCCCTGAGTTGTCCTTTATTCCTGTTTTTGTAGAAGATTTGGAATTAGAAAGGATAGGCTCTGATACCTCAGAAGACAGTTTTATAAATTTCGAGTTGAATGGAAAATTTGGATATCTGGATGGTAAAGGTGGAATTTTATTTTCTGAAAATATTCTTTATGGTGTTGCAGTTGATAAGAGTGGGTTTATAAATTATTCCAGACAAAATAATGTATTGGTTCTAAGAGATAGAGATGGACATTATGTAAATAGAGTAGATCTTGCAGGTTATCCTTTTTTTACACAGGAAAGAAGGTTTATTCTATCCTATTATAATAATGGAATAAGTGAAATTGATCAGGAAGGTAATATTCTTTGGAGAAAAACTTTTAGTTCCTCTGTTAGTTCTGTTTCTGCAACAGATTCTTTGACTTTTGTAGGTACTGTTGATGGAAGTGTAAGAATTCTCAATTTAGATGGTGATATTCTTTTTCTGGAAGATACCAGAGCCAGTAGGATTAATATTGTTTATGGTGGTTCAATTTCTTTAAATAGTAAGAATTTGGTTACAGTTACAGGTATTGAACCTCAGCTTCTGAGTTTGTGGATCAATACTGGAAATAGCTATGATGTAGAAGCTACCTGGACTCTTAATTCAGAACTGCGCCGGCATGCAGTTACAGGTTTTTCTGATGATGGTTTATTTGCATATGTCGAAGCTGATGAAGAGCTTCTGTTTATTGAGTTAAAAACTAAAAAAATGTATTCAATTCCAATTTCAGGGCGCCTCCAGCATTTGAGTTTAAAAGGAGACTCTGGTCTTGTTCATATACTTGGTTTAGATCAAAAAGGGTACTATTATATTATTTCTGAACTTAAAGGTAATATATTGTTTAACACAAGGTTGTCAGGTGATAATGTATTTTTGAAAAAAGATGGGAATAGAATTATTATTGGAATTGGAAATAGTTTAATTGGGTATGATATGGTATCAATGTAATGAAAAATATTGTATTTAGTGTTATATTTATTTTTTTGTGTCTAAATATTTATGGGTTTCAATGGCCTGTACAGGATGTAGTTCTTGTTTCTACCTTTGGTGAAAGTAAATTTAATGAATATGTTAAGGGTTTGGATCTGGATGGCAGTACTCAGGATGTAAAACCTATAGATTCCGGAGAGTTGGTTTTTTATTCACACCAGAATGCAAGCCCCCTGGATCTACCTTCAGGTCTAGGCGCTTATGTAATTTATCAGCATAAAAATGGGATACGGTCGTTGTATGGTCACCTTGAAGAGAACTCTATAAATCCTAAAAATATCCAGGTGGAGCTAACAGATAAAATTGGGACTATGGGTTCTACAGGGACTGCTGTTGGAGCAATGCTGCACCTTCAGGTTATAGATACAGAATTTAAAAAATATATAAATCCTTTACTTTCACTACCTCTGTTGGTGGATCAAAGTAATCCTCTAATTAACAAAGTTTATCTTACTTCCAGTGATCAAAGGATAGAGTTGGGATTAGGAGAGGTTGTACAATCGGGTTTTTATAGTTTAAGTGCCGATATTCGTGATCTGAGTGATGTTCCCGGGTATTATTGTCCTCTTGCTCCATATTCAATTTCTGTTTTTGTGAATGGTGAGAATCTTGCTAATATAAACTTTGAATCAATGAAAGTTGAAAATGGTGCTATGCTGTTACAGGAATCTGAAGGAATATCTTATAGTGACCTTTATAAATCTGATTGGGAAATTTTTATAGGTGATTTTGAATTTAATCCTGGTGATGTGAGGATAGAAATTTCTGTAAAAGATTTTGCAGGGAATGAAGGTGTTAAAATGTTTGCTTTAAAGGTAGTAGAGGAATCTTGAAAACCTATTCCAGTTTACCCGCTGATGAAAGTAAAAATAATATAAGCTGTAATATTTGTGGAAGTCATGACCGGGTATTGTATTGGGACTGTAATGGATATACCTTTTCAAGATGTAATAATTGTAAGCTAATCTATCAGTACCCTCAGCCGGTTCAGTCTGATCTATCTTTAAGGTACGATGATAATTATTTCGAATATGAGATAAATAATGAAGAATCTTTTTTTAGTTTAATGTTAAAAACTCTTAGTGATGTTCAGTTTGATAGCCGCAGTGCATTTCTAAAGGATGGTAATGCTGAATTTCTGGATGTGGGATGTGCTACAGGATTACTTTTAAAGCATATGGAAGGCCTTGGCTGGAAGGGGAGAGGTGTTGAGTTATGCCCCTCCTCGGCTGAATATGGACGTAATATAAGGAAACTGGATATTTATCAAGGTACTCTTGAAGAAGCAGAATATTCTGATAATCAATTTTCTGTTATCCATTCTTCCCATTTAATAGAACATTTAACAGATCCTGCAGCTTATATTAAGGAAGTTTTTAGAATTCTTGCCCCTGGGGGGCTGTTTATAACAACTACTCCTAATGCAGATAGTCTGCAGGCAAGGCTGTTTGGAAAAAACTGGAGATCTGCCATTGCAGACCATATGTTTCTTTTTTCTCTAAAGACATTACCCCGGCTTATTCAAAATCAGGATTTTAAGATATTGCAGACAGGAACCTGGGGGGGCATTGCTGCAGGAATTGTTCCTGGAATAATTAAAAAACCTGTAGATAAGCTGGCTAAGAGGTTTGGGTTTGGTGATGTTATGGTTGTTTTGGCCCAGAAAAATAAATAATATAGTAAGGTCTTTCTCTTTATATAGATAAAGCAATACATTCTCCCCCAATTACATATCATGGGTTGACACAAATCGGAGATTTAAGAAGAATGATCTAATGATGCAGCGAGGTTTTAATGACTAGAGATCGTTTAACTCAATATTCAATGTTTGATCTGTATAAAATTGCTGAAAACGAAGGTGTTCAGTATGACGTTACAGAAGGTAATCGTGATGAGCTTATAGAAAAGATACTGGAAGCCCTTGAAGAAGATAAAAATGAGCGGGATCTGGCTAATAATGATGCGATGAAGCTGAAGAATACGAAGTATGATATTCTACAGGACTATGAGCTTGAAGCCCAGGAAAAGCAGGTCTATTCCATACCTGAAAAATATAATGATACCAGGATAGTTTTATTGTTAAGAGATCCTTTATGGGCATATACTTATTGGGATCTGAATGATAAAGAGCTTGCTAAAATGAAAGAGGAGCTTTTTTTTGAAGGGTTTTTTCTTAGAGTATTTGAGCTTAGTTCAAAAAAAACATCAAAGGAAGATTCTTTTTCAAAGGATAATATAATTGACTACTATGATATTCCTGTAGATGAAAAAGATGACAGCTGGTATATAAATCTTGGTAAAACAGGTAGAAATTTTGGCATTCAGCTATGTTCTGTTATACATGGAAAGGTTTCTGTGCTAAGTGAGTCTAATATTATTAAAAGCCCCAGAGGTTTTGTTGCTGAGCATATTAAAGATTTATCCAATGATCCTGATTTAATGACAGTGTTGATGTCAGGGTTATGGGATTATAATAATAAAGGGGAAAATGTTATTCCTCAGAGAATTTTATCAATTATGGAGAATCAGGATTTAACTTTATAGAGTTATAAGATTTTCCAATTAAGGATTATTTATGTCAAAGGGTTATTTAGGGTTTGTGCTTCATGCACATCTCCCTTTTGTAAGACATCCGGAATATGAACACTTTTTAGAAGAGGATTGGCTGTTTGAAGCTATATCAGAGACATATCTTCCTATGCTCAGAATGTTTAACAGACTTCTTGTAGATAAGGTTAAATTTAAAATAACTTTTTCTATATCGCCTACTTTGTCTGCAATGCTTACAGATGATCTGCTAATGAAAAGATATGTGAAATATCTGGAAAATAGAATTGAACTTGGTGAAAAGGAACTTGAACGGACAAGGGATAATGAGCAGCTGCAAAAAACAGTTAGTATCTACCTTAATCTTTTTAAAGAGAATCTTGACGAATTTGTGCATATTTATAGAAATAATATTTTGTGGGGTTTTAGAAATCTTGAGAAAGAAGGTGTTCTTGAGATAATTACCACAGCTTCTACCCACTCATTTTTTCCTGTATTTGAGGAGCATCCTCAGGCTATAGAGGCGCAGATTCAAAATGCTGTTATTTCTCATGGCCGTAATTTTGGAACAAAGCCCAGGGGGTTCTGGCTTCCTGAATGTGGTTATTTCCCAGGCCTTGAGAGCTATCTTAAGGCTAATAATATAGATTACTTTTTTGTTGCAGCTCATGGTATTCTTTTAAGTGATGGTAAGCCGCAAAATGGAGTTTATAGTCCCCTTGAA
The DNA here is from genome assembly GCA_029932585.1 of Spirochaetia bacterium. Classification (GTDB taxonomy): domain Bacteria; phylum Spirochaetota; class Spirochaetia; order B11-G9; family B11-G9; genus JAJRQE01. The sequence continues at coordinate 10,479 of JAOZPU010000002.1, forward strand.
CTGCCTAATGGTCTTTCTGCCTTTGGACAGGATTTCTCTTTAACCGAAGCAGTCTGGTCTGCTGATACCGGATATCCTGGTGATCCTGTTTACAGGGAGTTTTATAGAGATATAGGATACGATCTTCCCCTGGAGTATATACGACCTTATATTCATGAACCTGATGTAAGAGTTAATACAGGCTATAAATATTATGCTGTAACAGGTAATACAGATAATAAAGAGTTCTATAATTCTGAACTTGCAATGGATAAACTTGATGAACATGCAGAAGATTTTATACAAAAACACATTGATCAGGTTGCCAAGCTTGAAGGATTGATGGATAAAACACCCTTTTTTGTGACTCCTTACGATGCAGAGTTATTTGGCCACTGGTGGTTTGAAGGTATTTCCTGGATGGAAGCTGTTATTCGCAAGGTTTCCAAACGGGAAGATGAACTTGAGATGATAACAGCCGTTGAATACCTGGAAAAGTATCCGAAAAATCAAACAGGTGTACCATCTTTTTCCAGCTGGGGTAATAAAGGTTATTCTGAAGTGTGGCTGGATGGAAAGAATGACTGGATCTACAGGCATCTTCATAAGGCTATAGACAGAATGACTGAGCTTGTGTTTCGGTATCCGAATGAGAGTGGTTTGAAGCTAAGGGTTCTTAATCAGGCTGCACGGGAAGTTCTTTTAAGTATGGCTTCTGACTGGCCGTTTATAATGAAGACCGGCACGACAGTGCCTTATGCTGTAAAGAGAATTCGTGAACATATACATAATTTCAATTATATATATGATAATCTGCGTAGAAATACTGTTGATACAGGATGGCTTACACGTATTGAACGAAAAAATAATGTGTTTCCCGATCTTGATTACACAATTTTTGGAAAAAAATAATGCCGGTAGGGGCGATTTATGAATCGCCCCTACCGGGCTAACGCCAACAATTCCTGTCCCACAATCAATTCTAAATAATAATATTTTGTAATCTCTTTGCGTTCCTCTGTGGTGGAAACTTTGTAGACCCTGTAAACGATCACCTTTGGAGAGGGGATGGGTGTTCTTATTGGGTTGCCGTTCATATCTACAATTTGGTTGAAATTAGGTGCATTTCTTATTTCTATTTCATCCCCTTCAGGATATTTCAGAATGTAAGTAGTATTTGTCATTTGTCTCTACCATTATATCTAATTACTCTATTATGCACTGTAGAATTCTAAACTACTATACATATGTTAAGGACTATTATCGGCATCTGTGTAAAATATCTTTAATAAAATTTGTCTTATGTTGACAATTGAAATTTTTAGGGTAGTATGTAAAGAGTAGTGGGGGAAAGTGGGTAAATTAAGCAGAAAGTGGTGGTTAAGTGGTAAATGGTGAGTATAGAAATTCATTGGATGATAAGGGACGGTTTTTAATCCCATCCAGAATTCGTAATAGTATTAAAGGAAATATACTCATACTTACACGTTCGGTTGATCGCTGTATCTGGATTTTTACACCTGATGAATGGGAAAAAATCTCACAACTTATAATGGGAACATCATCGATGTTTAGCAAAAGAACACGTAGTATGCAGCGAAGAATAATTGCTCCGGCTCAGGAATGTGAAATTGATAAATCCGGGCGAATAACAATACCTCAAACTCTTAGAGAGTATGCAAACCTTGAGTCTAAGAAAGAAGCTACTATTCTTGGAGTTCAAAATTATATGGAACTTTGGGATGTTAATTCCTATAACAGTTATCTTCTTGATAGTGAAGATGATTTTCTCGATGCAGCAGAAGATCTGGATAAGCTTTTGCAATCAAATAATTTGTAGTAAATATAATTAAGGATAGAAAGGGTCGTTCATGGATATTTCGCATAGGTCAGTTTTAAAGGAGGAAGTGCTCGAATTTTTGGCTCCCAGAGCTTCTGGAGAGTTATTAATTGATTGTACCCTTGGTGAGGGTGGTCATAGCGAGTATTTATTATCTTCATTTTCTGATCTAAAGATTGTAGGTCTGGATGCAGATGCAGATATTCAAAGTGTTGCAAAGGACCGGCTTAAGGTTTATGGAGAGCGTATTAGATTTTTTAACGTCTGGTTTAATACTTTTTTTCGAGAATATCCACTGGGAGATGAACGACCCGATTCTATTCTTTTTGATTTAGGCATATCTGTTTATCACTATGAAAAGTCCGGACGGGGTTTTACTTTTAGCAAAGATGAACCACTGGATATGAGATTAGAAAAGGGCCTTGAAATTTCAGCGTCAGATATTGTAAATAACTATCCTGAAGAAGAACTGGCAAATTTGATCTATGAATTTGGTGAAGAGAGGTATTCCAGAAGAATAGCAAGAGCTATTATAAAAGCACGTTCAGAAGAATCTATTGTTACTACAAAACAGCTTGCTGATGTAATATGGAATTCTGTTCCAAAAGATTATAGGTATGGGCGTATTCATCCAGGTACAAGAACTTTTCAGGCTCTTAGAATTGCTGTTAATGGTGAACTGGCAAGGCTGAAAACTGCTCTTGGGAGTGCTCTTGCAGTTTTAAAGCCAGGTGGTAGGATGGGAGTTATCTCTTTTCATTCACTGGAAGATAGAATTGTTAAACATTACTTTAGAGAAAAGGGAAAATCCTGTACTTGTCCTCCTGAATTTCCAATATGTCAATGTAGTGGTAAACCTGTTGTGCGTGTTTTAACCAAAAAAGCTATCAAACCTTCTGAGTTGGAAATTAAAGAGAATCCTCCCTCCCGAAGTGCACGTTTTCGTGTTATTGAAAAAATAATGGACGAGGAGTTGTAGATATGAAAAAATTTTTACTTTTAATTATTGTAGCAACTGTTCCTGGAATTATTTTTCTAACGGTAAGACAGGTTTATAACTATAACAAAATAGATCAGGAGGTTCATTCTTTAATTTTAGATCAAAGAGAGTTGTTTGAACAAAATAAAAGGATGGTTGCTAATTTATCTATTCTAAGTTCCCCGGGAAGAATAGATGATCTCGCAGAAAATAAGTTGAAAATGGAAAAAAATAGAGTAGATACTATTCGGATTAAAATCGAAACAGCTAAAGAGGGTTCTGATGAATAGGGAGGCTGGAAAGTTTTTTTCAGTTTCTGATGCATCTGTCAGAGCTGGAGGAACATTTGTTTCATATAAAAATTCTGATCCTGATATAGTATCAATATCGATAGATTCCAGGACTGTTTCTTCGGGGGGATTGTTTATAGCTCTAAATGGTGAAATTACCGATGGACACAAATATATTTCCAGTGCATTTGAGTCCGGTGCATCGGCTGCTATGATTTCAAGCAAATACTATGCTAAGCATTACAATAATGTATCGTTTTTTAATGGCTGCCTGATTGTAGTAGAAGATACTCTTTCCGGCTTTCATAAGCTGGCAGCCAGCTGGGTTGCTGATTTTGGAAAACTAACCAGGGTTGCTGTGACTGGTAGTAATGGGAAAAGTACAACTAAGGAGATGATAGGGTCAATTTTGGCTGAAGATGGAAGTACTGTTATTAATAAAGGTAATTTGAATTCTGAAACAGGATTGCCTTTATCGGTTATGGGAATTAAGAAAGAACACAAATATGGTGTATTTGAAATGGGCATTAACCATCCTGGAGAAATGAAGGCTTTGGTTTCTGTTTTTAGTCCTCAATTTGCTTTAGTTACAAATATTGGAACAGCACATATTGGGCCTATGGGCAGTCAGGAGGCTATTGCTGCTGAAAAATCTGAAATTTTTTCTCTTTTTGACAAAGATAATACAGGGTTTATTCCTGATAATGACTCCTGGGCTGATTATATGGAGACTCATTGTCCTGGAAAAACTATTCGATATGGTTTGAATTCTACAGAGGGCGTTGAAAAGGCATTTAATCTTGGTCTTAAGGGCTGGAATATTCAGTATAAAAATCTTGAAATTAATTTAAAACTTGTTGGGCAGCATAATCTGAATAATGCAATAGCTTCAATAAGCCTTTCCTCTGCTCTAGGTATAATTCCAGATAAAATAAAAAAAGGTCTTGAGAAGATTGAACCGCTAAAAGGGCGAAGTCAGATTATTGAAGGACTCTATACCATTATCGAAGATTCCTATAATGCCAATGCTGATTCTATGAAAGAAATATTTCAGTTTATTTCTGATTTGGAATGGGGTGGACGGGTTGCTCTTGTTCTTGGTTCTATGAAGGAGCTAGGTGATGAATCTGTACAGATGCACAGGCTTGTTGGAACTATGGCAGCAGAATTGAATCCTGATGTTATTTTCTTATTTGGTTTGGAAATGAGAGATGCATACTTTGCTATTCAGGAATCTGATTATTCCGGGCAGGTTGTTCATATACTGGATTATCAGAAGCTTGAAAATTTGGTTCTTGATTCTTTAATAGAAGGGGATCTTGTTCTTTTAAAGGGGTCACGGACAATGGAATTAAACAGGCTTGCTGATGAAATTTCAAAATTGATGGGGGTTTTGGGTGTTTAAAGAGATTCTTCTTCCTTTTGTTGATAAATTTACATTTCTCAATATTTTTCAGTATATAACTTTCAGGGCGGCATATGCGGCTGTTACAGCTCTGTTGATTTCGTTTATTTTTGGACCTAAGTTGATAAAAGCACTGAAAAAAAGAAAAGCAGGACAGGAAATAAGAGAAGATGGACCTGAAACCCATTTGGTGAAATCCGGAACACCTACTATGGGTGGTATATTAATTCTATTTGCTATAATAATTTCTGTTTTACTTTGGCAGGATCTTGGAAGTTACTACACCTGGATTTCTCTTATTTCACTGGTTGGATTTGGTGCTATTGGTTTTGTTGACGACTATTTGAAAGTTTTTCGAAAAAGTTCTGCTGGACTTCAGGCAAGATTTAAATTTTCTGCACAAATAGTAGTTTCGATTATAATTGTGTTGATTATTTATTTTAAAGATGCAGGTTCTGCGACATATCTCTATCTTCCTTTTTTTAAAAACCCTGTACTTGATCTTTCTTTAATGTATATTCCTTTTGCAATAATTCTTCTTGTAGGATTTTCAAATGCTGTAAACTTAACAGATGGACTGGATGGGCTGGCTTCCGGGCTTGTAATAATTGTTGGCCTTACAATGGGTATTATTACCTATGTTACAGGAAGAGTTGATTATTCAGAATATTTGATGATTCCTTATGTGGCTGGAAGTGGTGAATTGATGATTTTAAGCTTTGCCATTGTTGGTGCCAGCATAGGATTTCTTTGGTATAATACACATCCTGCGGAAATATTTATGGGAGATACGGGTTCTCTTTCTCTTGGAGGTACTATTGGTGTTATTGCTTTATTAACAAAAAAAGAGATGTTAGTAATAATTATAGGCGGTGTATTTGTTCTTGAAGCTCTTTCAGTAATAATTCAGGTTGTATCATTTAAGCTGCGGGGAAAAAGAGTTTTTAAGATGGCACCCCTTCATCATCATTTTGAATTAAAAGGATGGGCAGAGAGTAAGGTTGTAATTCGCTTTTGGATAATTGGTGGTCTTTTCGCAATTTTAAGCCTTTCTACTTTGAAGATACAATAATGAACTATAATTTTTCAGCAGAAAAAATTGAAAACAAACAAGGAGATTTTGTATTTACTCTTCTTATAGTTCTTCTTGCAGGGATTGGAATTTCTGTATTATTTTCTGCATCTTACTATTATGGTAATTATAAGTTTGGTGATTCTGGTTATTTTTTTATACGGCAGCTTAGTTTTATGATAGTTGGATTTTTTCTGGCTTTTTCTGTTTCCAGAATTCCTCTTCCTTTAATTATCAGATTCATTCCTCTTCTTCTTTTTATAAGTTTGATTCTTATGCTGGCAACATTTATTCCTGGTATTGGTCGAGAAATGATGGGTGGAAGGAGATGGATTATTATTGCCGGAAAATCTTTTCAACCTTCAGAATTTGTAAAACTTTCAATTATTCTTTATCTTGCGGGTATACTTAGTAAAAAACATGAAAAAATATATGATTTTTTTAACAGTGTTTTGCCGCCTTTTTTAATAGTAGGTATTTTTACAGCTTTAATTATTGCTCAGAATGATTTCTCAACAGCTGCCTTTGTTATGATTGTATCACTTAGTATGTTTTATGTTGCAGGGGTCAGGTATGGCTATTTTGTTCTAATATTTATGACTATTATTCCTCTTGCAGGTATGCTCTTATTTTCAAAAGAACACAGGGTTAGAAGAATTATGTCTTATCTTGATCCTGGTAGTGATCCTTCAAATGCCGGTTATCAGGTCCTTTCGGCAAGACGTGCTCTTTCTAATGGTGGGTTTTGGGGTGCTGGTATTGGTCTGGGTACTCAGAAACTTGGAGGATTACCAGAAGCTCATTCTGATTTTATTTTTGCAGTAATTGGAGAAGAGGCAGGTATTCTTGGTGTTACTTTTATAATAGTTCTTTTTCTTGCTATGGCTGTCAGGGGTTATGCGTTAGCGTTGAAGTTTCGGGAAAAAAATCTTTTTGCATATTTTTTAACTTTTGGATTAACTACAAGTATTTTATATCAGGCTTTAATTAATATGGCTGTTGTTTCGGGTATGCTCCCTGTTACAGGAATTACTCTGCCTTTCTTTTCTCATGGCGGGTCTTCTATAATTGTAACTTTTATTATGTGTGGTCTATTGCTTAATTTATCAAGGAATCAAAAAATATTATTGGAGAATATAGTTGAGTAGTGTAATTTTATCCCCTGAAGTATATCCTGGTCGTGTAAAAGCCAGCCGGGGGAAAGTGAATTCGAAAAAAATAGAACGGGTTTTTACCGGATTTATTATTTTGCTCGTTGGCATTATAATTGTTGAACTTGGGTTCCACTTTTGGATTGCTCCTTCAGTTTTAATTAACAAAATTGTTATAAGTTCTGATTCTAATTTTATATATTCTGATGATTTTTTACTTGCAAAGGCTGGAGTCAGTTCTTCTGATACCTTTTTTAATATTAAAACTTCTTTAATAGAAAAACGACTTATGCTTATTCCTGCAATTCAATCAGTTTCGGTGAAAAAGGTGTTTCCTTCAATTCTTCAAATTAATATTGAAAGTAGAGTCCCTGTTGGCCTATCGCTTATCTCAACTGATAAAGGGGTAGTCCCCGGGATGATTGACAGTGAAGGTGTTGTATTTATGACAGGTTATAATTTAAGTTCTATGGATTTACCTGTAATTTCCGGGCTCGAATTTCCTGAAATTCGTGACGGAATGAGAATGCCTAAAGATTTGTGTTCATTTTTGGGGGATATGGAGGTTGTTAAAAGGCTTTCTCCTGATTTGTATGGCATGATTTCTGAAATAAAGTTTGTAAGGACAGGAGATGCAGATTATGAGGTTCTTTTATATCCTAAAAATTATCGAACACGTATTAGAATAGGATCGTCTATAGATGATAAAATCCTTAAATATATAATAATGGTTCTTGAGGTTATTTCCGGACAGCCTGGCATGGAAAAGCTTAAAGAAATAGACTTCAGGACTGGTGATATAGTCTATCGAATTCAGGGGGAATGAAATTGTCGCAGGATGATTTAATAGTCGGTCTGGATATAGGATCAACTAAAGTTTGTACAGTTATTGGAGAGATCAACGAGCATGGTTCTGTTGTAATAATTGGTGTTGGAACCAGTCCTTCAGAAGGACTCCGCAGAGGTGTTGTTGTAAATATTGAGTCTACTCTAAGATCTGTTTCCGCAGCTATTGAAGCTGCTGAAATGATGTCGGGAAGAGAAGTTCATAATGTTATAACCGGAATTGCAGGAGCACATATTGAGGGCATTAATTCCAGAGGTGTTGTTGCTGTAACAGGAAAAGGCCGGGAGATCAATCAGTCAGATATTCTAAGGGTAATAGAAGCATCAAAAGCAATTGTTATTCCTATGGATCGTGAAGTTATTCATGTTATTCCCCAGGAATATATAGTGGATGATCAGGGTGGAATAAAAGATCCCCTCGATATGATTGGAATAAGGCTTGAGTCTGAAGTGCATATTATTACAGGGTCGGTGACATCTGCACAGAATCTATTGAAATGTGTAAACCGATCAGGGTTAAGAGTTGAGGATATTGTTCTTCAGTCTATAGCTTCTTCAGAAGCAGTACTTTCGAATAGTGAAAAAGAACTTGGTGTGCTTTTAATAGATTTAGGTGGAGGAACAACAGATATACTGCTTCATATTGGTGGAGCACCATACCATACAGATGTTGTTACTATTGGTGGAGATCAGGTAACCAGTGATCTTTCAATTATGCTTAAAACTCCATCTGATTTTGCTGAAAAGATTAAACTGGAATCCGGGTGCTGTTATCTTCCATTAGTTGATAAAGATGAGGAAGTTATTATTCCAGGAGTAGGTGGGTGGCCTGCTGCTTCAGTTCCAAGAACAGAATTATGTAAGATTATAGAACCCAGAATGGTGGAAATATTTTCAATGGTCAGAAGTCAGTTGGAGAAAAAAGATTATCTTAGACATCTTAGAGGCGGGGTTGTCCTTACTGGTGGTGGTGCGGCGATGCCTGGTGTTGTAGAGTTGGCCAGCCAGGTTTTTGATGTTCCTGCCAGAATTGGTATGCCTCCAAGACTAGGAGGCCTTTCGGATACTTATATGAAGCCGGATTTTACAACAGCAATAGGATTGGTAATGTATGGAGCAAATCAGATTTTATCAGAAGATAAAAAAATCCCGTTGCCCAGGAAAGGAAGTGAAGGTTTTACAGGTAAATTGAAAAACTGGATGAAAGAGTTTTTCTAGATATATATAAGATATTAGGGCACAGAGTAGTCTTTGCACTAATATTGTAAAAAAAATTATTTTATCAGATGCTCGGGAGGGGGCTATGCAGATCGAAGTAATTGAAGAAGAAATGGATGTTAATCATTTTAATCAAACGAAAATTAAGGTCATAGGTGTTGGTGGCGGCGGTAGTAATGCTGTAAACCGCATGATCGAAAGTGGTCTTGGTAATGTTAATTTTATTGCCGTAAATACAGACCTTCAGGCGCTTAAGCTTTCAAATGCTGAAAACAGGATACCCATAGGCTCAAAGCTTACGAATGGTCTTGGAGCAGGAGGAATCCCTGACGTAGGTGAACAGGCAGCTTTGGAAAATAAAGCCGATCTTCAGAATATTCTTAAGGGTTCTGATATGGTCTTTATTACAGCAGGCATGGGTGGTGGAACCGGAACAGGTGCAGCTCCTATAGTAGCTGAGGTTGCCAAAGAAACAGGTGCTCTTACTGTAGCTGTTGTAACAAAGCCTTTTGATTTTGAGGGCAAGAAGAAGATGAAGCTTGCTGAGGAGGGCATTAGTAAGCTCCGGGCGGCTGTAGATACTCTTATTATTATTCCTAATCAGTATTTATTAAAAATTGTTGAGAAACGTACTCCGATTAGGGAAGCTTTTCTTATGGCGGATGATGTTTTAAGACAGGGTGTACAGGGTATTTCAGAGTTAATTACAATTACCGGTGAAATTAATATTGATTTTGCAGATGTTAGAACTATTATGAGTGGCCAGGGTGATGCTCTTATGGGTATTGGCCAGGGAACTGGTGATAACAGAGCTGTGGATGCTGCTACAAATGCTATTAATAATCCACTTTTAGAAGATGCCAGAATGGAAGGCGCCAGGGGTATTTTGGTAAATATTACCGGTGGTGCGGATTTCTCACTTTCTGAGTATGACGAAGTCATAAAAATTGTTACTGCAAATGCAGATGAGGATGCTCTTATAATTCCAGGTCAGACAATAGATGAGAATATGGGTGATCAGGTACAGGTTACTGTGGTTGCTACCGGTTTTAATAGTGATGTAATTGTAAGCGAGTCCGGGGAAGTTTCCCAACCTGAAAATGATGTAATAAAATATAAAGACTGGCTTGATATGCAGAAAGGTCTTTCTCATGGTGGTGGCCATGGAGGTTATCTGTCAGGTAGAAACAGAAAAGAAGTTGACCTGGGAATACCTGCAATTCTGCGTGAAAAAAAGGCAGTTGGTCAGGACGGTTAAATGGATATACTAACTGTTAGAAAGGAATACGAAGATTATCTTTTTCTCGAACTAAGGCTTTCACCTCTTACGCGTGAAACCTATATTAGGGAAATTGATCGTTTTTTTGTTTTTCTTTCAAAGTTGGATATTACACCTGAGAATATTATGAGTGATGGTTTAATTACATATCTTTCTCTCTTGCATGAGAAAAAAATGGATTCTGTCACAATTGCCAAAAGTTTAAGTTGTCTGCGTTCGTTTTTTAGATTTATGAATTACGAAGGCTATCGTGAAGATAATCCTACAGAAAAAATTGAATTTGGAAGAAGTAAGTCTCCTCTTCCTGAAGTTCTTTCTCCTGCAGAAATTGATAAGTTTTTGAATTCTATTAAAATTAATAAACCATTAGGTCTTAGGGACAGAGCTTTATTTGAATTAATTTATTCCTGTGGACTTAGAATTTCAGAAGCAGTGAATCTTACTATGGGAAATCTTTTTTTCGATGAAGCTCTTATAAGAGTTAATGGTAAAAGGGATAAGGATCGAATGATTCCTTTTGGAACTCAGGCAGAGAAGTGGTTAAAACTGTACTTAACTGAAGTGCGGCATACTCTTATAAAACACGGAATCCAGGATGATCATCTGTTTCTTGGTATCAGAGGGCGGGGATTATCCAGAAAAGGTGTCTGGAAGCGGTTTAAAGAGATAAGAGATGTATCAGGTGTTAAAGCTAAAGTACATACTCTGCGTCATTCATTTGCTACACATCTTATTCATGGGGGAGCGGATCTCAGGGTTGTTCAGGAGCTACTGGGGCATTCAAATATTACAACAACACAAGTATATACTCATGTTCAAAATGATGATTTACAGAGAAATCATGATAACTATCACCCTATGAATGAAGATTGTAATGAAGCAGAATTCCATATTTCCTCATATATAAAAGAGGGGGTGTTGTAGTTATGAAAAAGACCTTATTTTTACTTGTTCTAATTTCTATTTTGGCACTGTTCTTTTCCTGTGATAAAACACGGACTAAAATTCTTGAAAGGATACTTCCTACGGAATCCGGGGATTATGAGAATGAAGAAATTTCAAGGAAGCGAATAAAGGAACTGGAAGATAGTATAGCAAAGTATAGTAAAGATGTTGATAGAGTAGTTAGTGCGAATGCTGAGATAGGTGTGTATTACAGAATGCTTGCTCTGGAATATTTTGATTTCAAAATGTATAAACATGCACTGGAAAATCTTGAAAAATCTATGGAATATTATCCTACTAACCCTGTTTTATTTTATTATTCTGGTTTGTCAAAGGCAAATATTGCAAGATCAGAAATAGATGAAGCCAAAAGTTTATTAATGCTTAGGGAAGCTGAAATCTATTATACTAAAGCTATTAAATTACGTAAAAATTACTCTGATGCAATGTATGCTCTGGCTATTCTTTATATGTTTGACTTGTACAGTCTTGACGATGCAAGACCTTTACTGGAAAAGTTGATTTCTATTGATCCTCAAAATTGGGAGGCTTTAAGTTTGTATGCAAGGTACAATGTCGAAATAGGAGACTTTGATACAGCTATAGAGATCTATAATGAAATTTCTGAAAAAGCATGGGATGACGGCATGAAAGAGCAGGCTGCTTTAAATCGCGATTCCCTATTGGCAGGCAGATTATGAAGATAAACATAATGCAGCTTTATATAAGCAGACTTCCCTGTTTGAGTACCCGGGAAAGAATTATTGTTTCAGATAACTATTCTTCAATAGAAGATCTTCTTAAAGTTAAAAAATCTGATTATGAATATTTATTAAAGCGGAATTTAAGTGGTTTGAGTTTTGATCCGGCATCTGTTCATAAAGAGGTTCATGGTATTCTGGAGACAATAAATAGTTCTGGAATTGATATTATTAATTATTTTAGTAAAAAATATCCACCTCAACTAAGGGAAATATATAATCCCCCTTTTCTTCTTTATAAAAAAGGAGGAGTTTTGAATAACGAAATTCCTTCTATTGCAGTAGTTGGAACAAGGACTCCATCTCAGGTAGCTTTTAGAGCATCGTATAATCTTGGTATTGAAATTGCTTCTCATGATATTTATCTGGTTTCCGGTCTTGCTCATGGTGTGGACAGGGCTGCTCATGCAGGTGTTGTTAAAAGGAGAGGGAATACTATTGCTGTTTTAGGAAACGGTATAGATTTTGTTTATCCACAAAGGAATAAGCTTTTGGGTCAGGAAATTATTGATCTTGGTGGAGTGTTGGTAAGTGAATATCCTCCTGGAACTCCTCCTTTAAGGTATAATTTTCCTGCCAGAAATAGAATTATCAGTGGCCTGAGCCAGTCTGTAGTTGTAGTAGAAGCACCTGAAAAGTCAGGAGCTTTAATTACAGCAGGTTTTGCCCTTGATCAGGGTAGAGATGTTTTTATACATAGGTCGTCAATAAATAGCTTAAAAGGGGCTGGATGCAGAAAACTTTTATTTGAGGGTGCTGGAATTATTGATTCTCTTGGAGATCTTATTAGTTTCAGGGAGGCTGTATAATATGATAGATACTTTTGAAAAAAATAGAGTAAACTACCTTAGCTATCTTAGGACTGCAAAAAATCTTTCGGATAATTCTATAAGAGCATATACTCACGATCTTGAAGTGTTTAGCAGTTTTTTAGATGCTGAAAAATTAAACTTTGCAGATCTTGATTCAAAAAAAGTTCGAAATTTTGTGGGAAACCTTGGTAGAAAAAAACTTAAAGAATCTTCTATTAACAGAATAATATCTTCAATTAAGAGTTTTTATAAATATTGTATCAGGTATGATATTTTAAAAATAAATCCTTTTTCACATGTTCGAAGTATTAGTAACAGCAGGAAAATCCCTGATGTATTATCTTTTGCAGAGATCGGAAAGATGATTGAAACTGCAGATAATTCCTTTTTGGGTATTAGGGATAAGGTTATTCTTGAAATGCTCTATTCTACAGGTTGCAGAGTTTCTGAACTTACAGAATTGAAAGTTAAGGATATTGATATAAATAAAAGAATGGCTCTTGTTAATGGGAAGGGAGGAAAACAGAGATGGGTTTTTCTTACCAAAGGTACTGCAGATGAACTATCTTCCTATCTTCCTCTTAGAGCACAATATTATAATGATTCAGGAAAATCGGAAAATGGCAGTCTTGTATTAAATAGAAATGGGAAAAGTATTTCAACCAGAGGAATACGGTATATAATTGATAAATATATTAGAGCAATAGGAGTGACAAAACATGTCAGTCCTCATACTTTTAGGCATACCTTTGCTACTCATATGCTTAATAACGGGGCAGGAATAAGGATTGTGCAGGATATGCTTGGTCATTCTTCTATATCAACTACACAGGTGTATACGCATATTGGTATGGACAGACTTAAAGATGTTTACAGAGTAGCTCATCCGCATGGACAATAAGTATGGTAAAGAGAGGGAATTGAATGGAAATTAGAGGTACTACAATTATAGCTGTTAGAAAGGGTGATTCTGTTGCAATGGCCGGAGATGGGCAGGTAACTTTTGGAACAACTGTTATGAAAGGCAAAGCTAGAAAAGTACGAAGAATGTATGATGACAGGGTGATTGTCGGGTTTGCCGGAGCAACAGCAGATGCTTTTACCTTATTTGAAAGGTTTGAAGGAAAGGTAAAAGAATATAATGGTGACATAACAAGAGCTGCTGTAGAGTTGGCTAAAGACTGGAGAACAGACCGTGTTCTAAGAAAACTTGAAGCTATGCTTCTTGTTGCAGATAAAAATAAAACCTTGTTGATTTCGGGTACAGGAGATGTTGTAGAACCCGATGAAGGTGCTATTGCTATTGGTTCCGGAGGGAATTATGCCTATGCTTCAGCACTGGCCTATCTGGATTCTTCAGAATTAAGTGCAGGGGAAATTGCAGAGCGAAGTATTAAAATTGCATCAAATATATGTATTTACACAAATGGTAATATTATTCTGGAGGAAATAAAATGAAAACTGATCTTGATAAACTAACTCCGAAAGAGACAGTCCGTGAGCTTGATAAATATATTATTGGGCAGAATAAAGCAAAAAAAGCTGTTGCAATTGCCCTTAGAAACAGAATGAGACGAAGACTTCTTCCAGAGGCATTAAGGGATGAAGTTACTCCTAAAAATATAATAATGATTGGCCCTACTGGTGTGGGAAAAACTGAAATAGCCAGACGATTATCTAAATTATGCGGAGCTCCCTTTTTGAAGGTGGAAGCAACTAAATTTACAGAAGTTGGATATGTTGGTAGAGATGTAGAGTCCATGATTAGGGATTTAATGAGTATTGGGCTTACTATGGTCAAAAAAGAACTTTCTGAAGATGTTAAAGAGGAGGCTGCAAAAAGAACAGAAGAGGTTCTTCTCGATTTACTTCTTCCGGGAATGGGGAAAAAGAAATCTGCTTCTCCTAAGAAAACAAGTAAAAATGGACAGCCTGTTTTAATTGATGTTTCAGAATTGAGTAACCCTGCAGTAGCAGAGGATCCTGCTCAAACAGGTACAAGAGAAAAATTTCGTAAGATGCTTCAGGAGGGAAGTCTTGATGATAAGACTGTAGAGGTAGATATTGCAGGAGGGGGATTCCCCTCAATTGAGATTTTTTCCGGTACAAATTTTGAAGAGATGGATTTAAATCTTGGCAATTTAGGCTCTATTTTCGGCGGCAAAAAAAAGAAAAAGAAAGTTACTGTAAAAAGAGCAAAGGAAATAGTTCTTGCAGATGAAATGAGTAAACTTGTTGATACAGACCGTGCTTCGGATATTGCTAAGCAGCGTGTTGAGGATATGGGTATTATTTTTATTGATGAAATTGATAAGGTTGCATCCAAAGAGGGACGATCCGGGGCAGATGTTTCAAGAGAAGGTGTTCAGCGGGATATTCTTCCAATTATTGAAGGAAGTAAAGTAAATACAAAGTATGGAATTGTAGATACCTCTCATATTTTATTTATTGCCGCCGGGGCCTTTCATATTAGTAAACCTTCTGATCTTATTCCGGAACTTCAGGGTAGATTTCCTATTAGAGTGGAACTTGATGATTTAGATAGTAACGATTTTCATGAAATACTTACAAAAACTGAAAATTCACTTACTCTTCAGTATGTGGAGCTGTTGAAAACCGAAGGTGTAACTATTAATTTTACTGATGGAGCTACAAGACGACTTAGTGAGATAGCTGCTGAAGTTAATTCAAATACAGAGAACATTGGTGCCAGAAGACTTCATACTATAATGGAGTTATTATTAGAGGATGTTTCTTTTAATGCTCCGGATTTAAAGGGGCAGGAAATACCAATAACTTCAGATTATGTTGATGATAAATTGGCTAATATTGTAAAGAATCATGATCTGTCCAGGTACATTTTGTAATGATTAGTAAAAAAATGGCCGACAATATTAAGAACAAGATAATTTTTAAAGGATGGATAAGTTGTTTTTAAATAATAGTTTTGGAAAAAGTGTTGATGTACTTCATAGAACTATGGATGCAACAACTTTAAGACAGCAGGTGCTTGCTAATAATATTTCGAATGCTGATACTCCAAACTTTAAAAGAAGTTCTCTTAATTTTGAGGCGGAACTTAAAAGAGCATTGGATTCGGAAGATATTCAAAAGCCCCGGGCGGCTCTAACTCATGAGAAACATATTCCCTTTGACAGGACTTTGAATTATAGGGATGTAAGACCTAAGCGATTTTTAGATTATCTCACTCAAACAGATAATAATGGAAATAATGTTGATGCAGAACAGGAAAGTATGCTGCTTCTACAAAATCAACTTAGATATGATCTTTTAACGAGATCAATTTCCAATCAGTTTACGCAGTTGAATATAGTATTAAGGTAGGTAAAGTATGGGAATATTCAGTAGTATAAATATAGCAGCATCGGGCTTGAGTGCTCAGAGAACCAGACTGGATGTTATCTCTAATAATATTGCGAATGTTGATACGACAAGGACACCTGAAGGTGGTCCTTTTAGACGGAGCAGAGTTATTTTTAGACCCAAAGTGCAGGAACCTTACTGGCGTTCCCCTTTTCTACCTGAAAAAATGGATAATGGTCTTGGTAAGGGTGTGAGAATTGTTGAAATTAATAAAGATCTGGATGGCGATCCAAGACTTGTTTATGATCCAACTCACCCTGATGCAATTAAAACCGGACCTCAAAAGGGGTATGTAGAGATGCCTAATGTTAATGTTGTGGAAGAGATGGTTGATATGATATCAGCTTCAAGATCCTATGAGGCTAATGTAGCTGTCGTAAATGGAAGTAAAGCTATGTTTATGAAAGCTCTGGAAATTGGGAGGTAGTAGATGAATTTTCTTGATATTGGTCAGGTTAGCGGAAGTACTGTAGATGTTCTTAGAACAAATCCAGCACATATTCCCGGCCTGCTGCATGGGGAACAGGAAGATAGTGATGTTTCAACTTCCTTTGGTGATATGGTTTTAGATGCTTTAAACGGAGTAAATGATCTGGCAGAGGAGAGTACAGCTCTAACAGAACAGTACATTACTAATCCTGACAGTGTTGATGTTCACGATATAACTATTGCTATGAGTAAGGCCAACTTAGCAATAACAATGACAAAATCTGTAGTAGATAATGCATTAAAGGCCTATCGGGAGATAATTAATATAAGATAAGATTATCCCTGGCTGCATTCTTTTTGGGAGGGGGGAATGAACGAATGGTTGAAAAAATTTAGAGAACAGGTAAAAGTACTTTGGGGCAAATGGTCTCTTGTACAGAAAATAATTCTTTTTGCTGTAATTGGTGTGACTTTAACTGGTCTTGTGCTTTTGGCAAATTTCAGTTCTGAACCAAATATGGTGCTTCTTATTACATCTCCTATAAGTGATCCCCAGAAGTTGGAAGATATTTCAATGCGTCTGGATCAGGAGGGTGTTGAGCACAAAATTACAGAAGAAGGCCGTGTCTATGTTTCTGATAGAAAAACAGCTCAGAAGATGGTTGCAATTTTATTGAGGGAAGATTTAATTCCCACAGGGACATCTCCCTGGGACATTTTTAAGATGGATCGGTGGTCATTAACAGATTTTGAAAGAAATATTAATTTGCGACAAGCTATAACATTAAATCTTCAGGATCATATAGAGGCTCTTGATGATGTTGATTCAGCAAAGGTTACTCTGGTATTACCGGAAGATAAGCTCTTTTCTGAAGATCAGAATCCTGTTACAGCCTCTGTAATAATAACACCCCGCCCAGGTTCAGATATTGTTACAAACAGAAAGAAAATTGAAGGTATTGTTAAACTTGTCCAGTTTGGTGTCGAGGGGCTTATCGCTGATAATATTGTTATTTCTGATTACCGGGGTACAGTATTAAATGATTTTGGAGATCTGGCTGATTTTGACAGACTCGAATTATCCGGCAGGCAGTTGAAACAGAAACAATCTCTGGAGAATTCCTACAAAGAACAGATATTTAAAGAGCTGGCTCATATATATGGTAAAGATCGAATAAGTATAACCAAAGTTGAAATTAATCTGGATTTTACAAAGGAAACTGTTACAACAGAGGAACACTTTCCTATAACTACAAAGGCTGATAATCCAAGTACACCCTATGATGAGTCTGCATTTGTTCTTTCAATTTCAAGATCAAGTGAGAATTTGTCAGAGAATTTTAATGGTACCGGTTTTAACCCTGAGGGGCCTCCTGGCCAGGAAGGTCAGACCCCACCTGCATATCAGGATCTGGATAATCTTGTAGGAAATTATTCAAAAACATCAGCAATTGTTAATGAAGAAATTAATACAAGAAATATTTATGAAGAAAAGAGCCCCTGGGAAATAAAGAGGATATCTGTTGGAGCTGCTATAGATGGTGTATGGAAACGTATCTATAGTGACAAGGGTGAAATCCAATTTGAAAGTGGTGGTATAATCCAAAGAGAGTACACTCCTGTAAGTGATGAAGAGATTAAAAAAGCACAAACTCTAATTGAGCATGCCATCGGATTTAATCAAGCCCGGGGAGATTCTGTTATTGTTCAGCATATCCAGTTTAACAGGGCAGAGCAGTTTAATATTGAAGATGAAGAAATTAGAAATGAAAAAAGAGTTCAGCAGGCTGTACTCTATTCTATAATTGGTGTGGCAGTAATAATTGTAGCGTTTATAATATTCAGAATAATTTCCAGAGAGATGGAGAGAAGAAGACGTCTCCGCGAAGAAGAGCTTGCAAGGCAGCATCAGATGATGCGTGAAGCTGCTTTAAAGAGTGCAGAAGAGGAAGAGATGGATGTTGCTATGTCTGTGGAGGAAAGAGCCCGAATGGAAATGCAGGAAAATGCAATCAATATGGCCCGGGAACATCCTGAAGATGTTGCACAGCTAATTAGAACATGGCTGGTGGAGGAGTAGTAGATGGCAAATGCAGCTGATACAGGCAGTAAAAAAGCAATTAAAAAGGAACTGACAGGTCGGCAGAAAGCCGCTGTTTTTCTTGTGACACTTGGATCGGAAATTTCTTCTGAAATTTTTAAACATTTAAGAGAAGACGAAATTGAAACGCTTACATTTGAAATTGCACGACTCGATAATGTAGAACCCGAAGAACGTGATAAAGTCCTTATGGAATTTAAAGAACTGATGATGGCTCAGGACTTTATTACATCCGGAGGTATAGATTATGCCAGAGAGCTTCTTGAAAAATCTCTTGGTTCTCAGAAGGCAGTTGATATAATAAATAGACTTACCAGCAGCCTTCAGGTTCGTCCTTTTGATTTTATTAGAAGAACTGACCCTGCACATCTGTTAAACTTTATTCAGCAGGAGCATCCACAGACTATTGCTTTGATACTCGCGTATCTGGAGCCTGCAAAAGCATCTGTTATTCTTGGTGCTCTGCCTACAGATGTTCAGTCAGATGTGGCAAAACGTATAGCTACTATGGACAGAACTTCTCCTGAGGTTCTTAGAGAAGTAGAGCGGGTACTTGAAAAGAAACTGTCAACACTTTCCAGTGAGGACTTTACAGCTGCCGGTGGTGTGGAAAATATAGTTGAAATACTTAACCTTGTAGACAGGTCTACAGAGAAGCTTATTATTGAGTCTCTTGAAGAGGAAGATCCTGAACTGGCTGAAGAAATTAAGAAACGTATGTTTGTATTTGAGGATATTGTACTTCTTGATGACCGGGCAATTCAAAAGGTTCTCCGTGAAGTTGATACGGCAGAACTTGCAAAGGCTCTCCGCGGTGTAGAAGGGGAAGTGCAGGACAAAATTTATAAAAACATGTCTAAGCGTGCTGCAGCACTTCTCAAAGAGGAAATGGAATATATGGGACCAATAAGGCTGAAAGATGTTGAAGAGACTCAACAGAAAATAGTTTCTATTATCAGGAAACTTGAAGATAGCGGTGAGATTGTTGTTGCCAGATCCGGTGAAGATGAGATGGTTGTATAGTAAAGGCCTAGAGGGGGAAAAGTTTTGGCAAAAAATGTTTTTAGAGCAATGGAAATAATAAATGTTAATAACAGGGTAACTCTGGATTCTCCCTTTCCTGAAATAGAGGTTGTTGAAGAGGCTCCGGTTGTTGAAGAGTATACAGGACCAACTGCAGATGATTTAAGGAAAGAGGCTGAGCTTTTTAAAACCAACTGGGACAAAGAAAAAGATGATATGATAAAAGCAGCTGAATCCAAAGTTGCACAAATTCTTCGGGATGCGGAACAGCGGGCATTTGAAGAGGTCCAGCAGAAAACTGATGAGATCCAGGTTCTTAAAAAAACTTCAGAAGATGAAGCAGGTAGGCTTGTAGCAGAAGCTGAGAAATCTGCTGCAGAATTAACAGCAAAAGTGGAAGCTGACCTTGACTCAATAAGAAAAAAAGCTGAAGAAGAGGGATATGAGGCTGGTCTGGAAAAGGGTTATGCAGAGGGACAGGCTGAAGTTGAAAGGCTTGTTCAGCAGTTACATTCCATTATTGATAAAACTATTGAAAAACGAAATGAGATAATTGATGAATCAGAAACACAGGTTATTAATCTCGTTGTAATGATTGCAAAAAAAGTAGTAAAGGTTATTTCCGAAAATCAGAAAAATGTAGTTGTTAACAATGTTATTCAGGCCTTACGGAAATTAAAGAGTCGAGGTGAAGTTCTTATTAAAGTTAATCTTGCAGATGTGGAACTTACATCTGAGCATATAAAAGATTTTATGAGGATGGTGGAAAATATACGTTCTGTAACTGTTGTTGAAGACTCTACTGTGGATAGGGGTGGATGTATAATTGAAACAGATTTTGGTGAGATTGATGCCAGAATTTCATCTCAACTTCATGAAATAGAAGAAAAAATATTGGATCTGGTCCCTATTAAAACAAAGGGTGATAACTGATGTTTGAGAAGTATGAGGCTGTTTTGGATAAAGTTGACCCTATTAAATATAGTGGTATTGTTCAGAAAGTTCAGGGTTTAATTATTGAAAGCCTCGGGCCTCAGGTTGTTGTCGGAGAACTTTGTCATATTTTTGTTCCTCGTGGAGAGGGAATGGTAAGGGCTGAAGTTGTTGGTTTCCATAATGAGATTGTCCAATTAATGCCTTTTGATGATATGGAAGGAATTGAGCCTGGCTGTACTGTTGTTGCCATGGGAGAATATTTAACTATACCTGTGTCTGATAGACTTCTGGGGCGAGTTCTGGATAGTATGGGTCATCCTATGGATGGTAAAGGCAGTATTGGTTCTGCTGAGTCATTTCCCGTTCGAAATACGCCTCCTGATGTATTAAAAAGAAAATCTATTACAGAGCGACTGGTTACAGGTGTGAGAGCTATTGATGCACTGACACCGGTTGGGATGGGGCAGAGGGTTGGTATATTCTCTGGAAGCGGAGTGGGAAAATCTACTCTTCTTGGTATGATTGCAAGAAATACTCATGCAGATATCAATGTAATTGCTTTAATTGGAGAACGTGGAAGAGAGGTTAAGGAATTTCTTGAATCTGATCTTGGAAAAGAAGGGTTGGCACGATCTGTGGTTATTGTATCAACAAGTGATACTCCTCCTCTTTCAAGGGTTCGGGCTGCATTTGTAGCTACTGCTGTTGCAGAATATTTTAGAGATCAGGGTAAAAATGTAATGCTTTTGTTTGATTCTCTAACAAGGTTTGCAAGAGCTCAGAGGGAAATTGGTCTGGCAGTAGGGGAACCGCCAGCAACCAGAGGTTTTACACCTTCTGTTTTTTCCCTTCTTCCAAAGCTTCTGGAAAGATGCGGAACTTCTGAAAAAGGGACTATTACAGGTTTTTATACAATTCTTGTAGATGGTGATGATATGGATGAGCCTGTAGCAGATAATGTTCGGGGTATCCTTGATGGACATATAATTCTTTCTCGAAAGCTTGCGCAAAGTTATCATTATCCTGCAATAGATGTTCTTCAGTCCTTATCACGTTTAGGTAATAAAGTTACAGGTTCGCAAGAGCAGGATGCTATGGGAAGAATAAGAACTCTCCTTGCAAGTTACACCGATGCGGAAGATTTAATTAATGTAGGTGCCTATTCGGAAGGTAGTAATAAAAATATTGATGAAGCAATTGAAAAGATTGATCTGATACGGGCTTTCCTCCGACAAAAAACAGAAGAAAATGCAGATATTGCAGAAACTTTAAAACAAGCAGAAGTGATCTCCGGGAAAAAGATACCATATTCTGTAATTGAGGAGTCTTCAGATGAAGCGGTTTCGATTTAATCTGGAAAAACTACTTGAACTTAGAGTGTATGATGAAAAAGGCTGGGAAATAAAACTGGGTCAGATAGTAAGTAAGTGTAATATTATGGAACGTAGAATAAGAGGTTATGAATCTGATAAAAAAATAACTTTTTTTAAATTTAATCTGAAAAATTCAGGAATTGATATGCTCCATTTATCTGAAAACTATCTTCAAAAGCTAAATTATGAAATTAATCAGTCTGAGCTTAAGCTTGATTCTTATAAATCAGAAAAACAAAAAATTCAGGCAGAATATATTAAAGCTTCAAATAAAAGAAAAATACTTGATAAACTAAAAAGTAAGGAAGAGCTTGCATATTATAAGAAGCAGGCTGTGGAAGAAATGAAAGAGATTGATGATATTAGTATTGGAATAGCATTAAGAAAGCGTATTAATAAAGTTCAGTCTGCTTAGGGGGGAAGTTTTGGCAGGATCGACACGTTCGGGCTTACGAATAATTTTACTAATTTTACTTATTACAGTCCTGTTCCTTGGAGGATTGCTGTGGTTCGATTTTTTGGGAATAGTTGATGTAAGGTACAGGTTTGCTCCTGTTTTAAAGCTTGTGGGCCTTGAATCACCAGTTAAATTGGAAAATTCTGATGATTTGCTTCTTCTTGATAAAGAGCGGATGAATAAACAGATTCAGGCACTGGATATAAGGGAAGAAGAGCTTACAACCAGGGAAGATGAGATCATTTTACGAGAAGCTGAAGTGCAGCAAAAGCTGGAAACACTGGCAGAACAGGAAAAATCGTTGTCCGATAGAGAAAAATCGTTTAATGATCGTTTAAAAGAGTACGAAGATAGAAATAGGAACTTACGACAAGCATCTGTCTATTTTACTGGAATGCCGCCACAGGATGCAGTTGACAGGCTTCTTGGTATGACTGATCAGGATATTATCGATATTTTTCGTATTACTGAACTAATTGCCCAGGAAGCCGGTACAGATTCAATTGTATCATACTGGTTTTCATTGATGCCGGCTGATAGGGCTGCAGAGCTTAATCGTAAGATGCTGAAAAAACCATAGATTAAACGGAGGGATATTTGCTTCCAATACAGATGCCTTTGCAAAGGGTAGATAACAGTTTTGACTCAAATGATTCAAAAATGGGTAAATCTGTAGCATCTGAAAATTTGCAGGAGAAAGGAAATTTTTCTGAAGTTTTTGAATCTGCATCATCAAAAATTGAAAAAAAACAAAAGAATGATGTAAAACAAAAATTAAAACGAGCTGTAACTAATAATGAAGGTATTAGAGAAGGCAGCAAGCTCTCTAAAAAACCTTTGACCCATTTTAATTTAAAGAATGAAAAACTTATTGGTTTGAAAAGAATTGGGCCGGATCTTTCTAAAACTAAAATGGGGAAAATCGTAAAGAGTAAAGAATCCATAAAAAAAATTATAAATAAAGTGGAAATATCTGAATTGAAGGAAAATCAATCTGAGGAAATTAGTTCTGATAATTTTGATGAATCAAAAGTAAATCATCCTGAGGCTTTGGAAAAATTACCAGATTCCATACAAATTTCAGATTCTATTAATTTTCCCGCAGCAACTTCTGATGCAGGTGCAGCAGAGCAGATGAATAATTCTTTGTTGCTTAAATCAGGTAGTAATGAGAAAAAGAATTTTTCTGATAAGAAGAAAATAATTAAAAATGATTCGAAAAATTCTAAGGGTAAAATTTCAGTTCTTGATCTAAGGCAGGTAGAATTAAAGAATAATAGAGTAAAACATGCCAACCCTGGAATAGAAAGTGAAAATAAAAATTTTCTATCAGGAACTGTCGACCAGATAAACTCTGATAGTAGTGAAGAGTCTAAACCAATAGTAATTGAATTGGCCCATATAAAGGATAACTTCTCAAGTGAGTCAA
The DNA here is from genome assembly GCA_029932585.1 of Spirochaetia bacterium. GTDB lineage: Bacteria > Spirochaetota > Spirochaetia > B11-G9 > B11-G9 > JAJRQE01. The sequence goes on from JAOZPU010000002.1 coordinate 34,188, forward strand.
AAACACTTACAACTTCAAGCAGTTCCTCATTGATGAAGCAGCTGGAAGAAAGTGTTAACAGTAAAATAGTAAAACAATCCAGTATAATTCTAAAAGATGGTGGTTCTGGTGAAATAAAATTAATTCTTAAGCCGGAACAGCTTGGAAAGGTAAGGATAAGGCTAAGTCTTACCGATAATAGGATAGCAGGGCAAATAATTGTTGATAGTGCAGCTGTAAAAGAAGTATTTGAACAGAACCTGCAGAATCTTGAAAGGGCTTTTAAGGAAAATGGTTTTGATACTGCCGCCCTTAATGTTTCTGTAGGTGGAGATCAAAGTGGTCAACATGACAGAGAAAAGAGTGGTAATTTTGCAAAGAAGATTGAACTGATTGATGAGAATATTCCTACTATGATAAGTGAATCAGAAAATCTTATCGATCTTGTAGTTTAAGCGGAGGGTTATATGGATTTTACAAGTGTACTTACAAATTCTGAGCAGGCAAGGGTAAATATGCAGAATGATACCTTTAACAAAGCCTTAAGTGGTGGAAAGGTAAATGATAATACCCTGGATAAAGATGATTTTTTAAAAATTCTGATAACCCAGCTTAGCTATCAGGATCCTACAGCTCCTATGGAAGATAAAGAATTTATTTCCCAGATGGCTCAGTTTTCATCTCTTGAACAGATGACAAATATGAGTAAGGGGTTTAATGAACTTTCCGGAATTCTTGGAAAGGGAAATGCTTTGGGGCTTCTTGGTAAATGGGTGGAAGTAATTGATGGAGATAAAATGATCAGTGGAAAGGTTGAGGAAGTTTCTGGAAGAGATTTCCCTCAAATTTTGATTGATGGGAAATATTATGATTATAACAATGTAGAGAAAGTAAGCGAACAGGAGGCTGCTTTATGATGAGATCACTATATTCCGGAGTTTCAGGACTTCAGAATCATCAGATCCGAATGGACGTAATTGGTAATAATATATCAAATATTAATACAATTGGATTTAAAAAAGGAAGAGTTAATTTTCAGGATATGCTTTCCCAGACTATGTCCGGAGCGGCAAGACCTACAGATGATCTTGGTGGTGTAAACCCTAAGCAGGTTGGACTTGGTATGACAGTTGCATCTATAGATACTATACATACTCAAGGGTCAATGCAGACAACTGGTGTAATGACAGATTTAGCTATACAGGGAAATGGTTTTTTTGTAATGAATTCCGGAGCTAAAGAATTTTATACAAGGGCTGGTGCTTTTGGTCTTGATGAAAACGGTACACTTATTAATCCTGCAAATGGAATGAGAGTACAGGGCTGGCAGGCAGAAACCATAGAAGGACAGAACTTTATAAATGCAGCAGCTGATGTTAATAATCTTGTTATACCCGTAGGAAGTAAGGATCCTGCTGCTGCAACTTCCGAGGTTGAACTTGCATGTAATCTTGATAAAAGAACACAGGACATAAATGATGGTTCTGGTGCGATTGAAACAAGAGAAGGTACCTGGAGTATCGATAAAGCAGTATATGATTCTTTTGGAAATACTCATAAATTAAGAGTTAATTTTACTAAGGTTCCAGGTGTTGAAAATCAATGGCAGGGGCAGGTTATAATAGACCCTGATACGGAAATAAGTACAAACACCCTTGCAGATATAGGTGATGTTAACAGTACTGCAAATACTTTTATTGTTGAATTTAGCAATTTGGGAGTACTTTCAGGTGCTGTTGATAGTCTTGGTGAACGTGTAGATACTGGATCTTTACTGGTTAATGTAGGGTTTGATGTACTTCAGGCAGCTGATGAAGGAGCGGGGCAGGTAAGACAGAATCTTAAGCTTAATCTTGGAGATGTTGGCAGTGTTGTTAATTCAGTAACACAATTTGCAGAAAAAAGCTCAACAAAAGCCTTCAGACAGAATGGCTATCCTATGGGTTATCTTGAAAACTTCAAAATAGATCAGTCCGGGCAGATAACGGGTGTTTATTCAAATGGTACAAACCGTCTTTTGGGTCAGGTTGCTATGGCAAGTTTTACTAATCCTGGAGGATTGGAAAAAGCTGGTGAAAGTACATATGTTATTTCAAATAATTCAGGTGATCCCAATATAAGTCAGTCTGGTGTAGCTGGAAAGGGTAAAATGATTGCTGGCGCTCTTGAAATGAGCAATGTTGACCTTGCAGAGCAGTTTACTGATATGATAATTACTCAGCGTGGTTTTCAGGCTAACTCAAAAACAATAACTACTTCTGATCAGATGCTTCAGGAATTGTTAAGTCTTAAACGATAGGTAATGGGAGTTAAGGAAAGTATGATATGATCGAAGTTACAAGGTTGAATGGTACACTTTATTATATAAATCCTCATCAGATTGAATATATTGAGAGTAATCCGGATACAACACTTATCATGCTTTCCGGTAAACGCCTGATAATTAAGGAAAATTATCAGGAAGTTTTTCAGAGTATAGTTGAATACAGGCGTTTAATTGGTGCCTTTAAGAATGAGGAGTAGATTATAAATGGATATATCAACGATTATTGGGTTAGTCCTTGGTTTTGGGTTAATTATCCTTTCGATGGCACTTGGAGGGAGTGGTCTTGGAATTTATGTTGACCTGAACTCCTTCTTAATGGTAATTGCAGGTTCATTTGCTGCCATGATGATTTCAAATCCATTGGCCAGAGTTCTTGGTGTTTCTAAAATTATGAATCATGTTTTTAAAATACCAAATTATGAACTTGAAAAAACTATATCTACTCTTGTTAATTTTTCTGAACGTGCAAGAAGAGAAGGTCTTCTGGCTCTTGAAGATGATATTGAAGATGTTGGGGATGAATTCCTGAAAGATGGAATTCAAATGGTTGTTGATGGTACTGATCCTGAAATAATAAAAGCCATACTTTACAGTGATCTTGAGCAGCTTGAAGCAAGGCATGCAATAGGTATTAAGTTTTTTTCAGATTGGGGTTCTTTAGCTCCTGCTTTTGGAATGATTGGAACCTTAGCCGGCCTTATTGCCATGCTTGCAAACCTTGATGATCCTGATGCTATTGGTTCCGGTATGGCCCTTGCTTTGATTACTACTATGTATGGATCAATTTTTGCAAATGTAATGTTAATCCCGTTTAAAAATAAACTTGAAGACAGGGATCAGGAAGAACGGCTTACAAGAGAAATTATGATAGAAGGAATTCTTTCAATTCAGGCAGGGGATAATCCTAATATTTTAAAATTTAAACTTGTTTCTTTTCTGGACCCTGGTAAGCGTAAATCTATGATGGAAGAGTTAGCCGGTGATTAGAGGGGATCTATATGGGTGGTAGTGCTAAGAAATGTCCCAGGTGTGAGCAGAAAGTAGCTGAATACATGTTGACATATGGAGACATGGTAACCTTATTACTGTGTTTCTTTGTTCTTCTATATTCTCCTCCTATCGAAGAGGGATCAAGGATAAAGTTAATTCTGGCAGCTTTCAGCGGTCTTGGAATTCAAACTGGAGGAAATACACTACAGGCTGGTAAACTTGCTGAACTTGGTAACAATATTATGTCCCTGCCTTCGATGGATAATGGAAGGGCTATGAGTACTGCCCGTAAAAGAGCTATAAGTGCTTTTCAACCGGAAATAAAGACAAAAAAAATGAGAATTAAAGAAGATGAACGAGGTCTTGTAATAAGTCTTGCTGCAGATTCCTTTTTTAAACCCGGAACAGCGGATATTGATATTGAACAGGCAAGGGAAACCCTGCAGAAAGCAGCTTTATTGTTGAATTCTGAAGATTTGTCTGATAAAATTTTTAGAGTGGAAGGCCATACTGATTCTACTCCTACGGGACCTGACAGTCCCTGGCCCAGTAACTGGGAGCTGTCTACAGCCCGATCTACTAACGTTCTACACTATCTTGTAGATTTTGGTGTTAATGAAGGACAGTTCCAGGTTGCCGGATTTGCGGATACAATGCCCCTGGCTTCTGAAGAAACCGAAGAGGGTAGAGCATATAACAGGCGTGTAGATATAATTATACTGACTGAGGGACACTTGTAAACATATAGCGTTTGCATAATTCTCTCAATTTTGATAAAATTCCTTGATGAGGAATTCAGGAGTTATTCATGAGCGATGAAGAAGTTTTTGCTGAAGAAGAAATAGCTGGTGGAGAAGGACAGGAACTGGGTGGGAAAACAGGTTTTATCCCTGCAGTGGTGCTTCGTCTTCTTAAATGGGTAGCCCTTGGTCTGGGAGCAGTTATTTTTATTGTAACAATAGTTGTTGTTACTGTAAGTTTTTTAAATAAAGGGCCCCAGAACGTTGTTTATCCATCAGATTCTGAGGAATATAGTGAAGTTCCTGATATTCTTCAGTGGTATGATCTAAAAGAGATCCGGGTGCGAACTGCAGATAAGTCGCCTATTACAGTGGTTATTCACCCTAAGCTTGGCTATGAAATGGAGAATACTGCAGTTCAGACAGATTTAATAGCAAGAAATGAAATTATTGTAGACAGGATACGTAGTTTTTTTGCTGCAAAATTAGGATCAGAATTAACAGCGGATAAAGAAAAACAGATTAAAAATGAGTTAAAGCAGGCAATAAATAAAATTGTTTTAAAGCAATCTGTTAAAGAAATAGTATTTCTGGATTATAATGTCATAGAGTTTTAGCGGAGATCCCATGAATGAAGTACTTTCTCAGGATGAAATTGATCAGTTATTAACGGCAATTTCTACAGGAGAGATCGAAACAGAATCGGTCAGTCAGACTCAGGAACAACGTAAAATCAAAATATATGATTTTAAGAGGCCTGATAAATTTTCTAAAGAACAAATTAGAACTGTTTCAATTATGCATGAGACATTTGCACGTCTTACAACTACCGCTATGTCTGCACAGCTACGTAGTCTGGTTAATGTCCATGTAGCCTCTGTAGATCAGTTGACATATGAGGAATTTATTCGTTCAATACCTAATCCAACAACCTTAGGTATAATTAATATGGATCCCCTTAAGGGGTCTGCTGTGCTGGAAATTGATCCGGCAATTACTTTTTCAATTATTGATCGTTTGTTCGGTGGTAAAGGAGAAGGCACAAAAGTTAACAGAGATCTTTCTGATATTGAACAATCAGTAATGGAAAATATAATTGTAAGAATTCTGGGAAATCTTAGAGAAGCCTGGAGTCAGGTAATAGATTTAAGACCCCGATTAGGACAGATAGAAACCAATCCTCAATTTGCGCAGATAGTACCTCCCACAGAGATGGTTGTACTCGTAACTCTTGAAACTAAAGTTGGTGAAGTAGAAGGAATGATGAATTTCTGTATTCCTTATTTAACTATTGAACCTATTATTTCAAAATTGTCTGCTCAGTATATGTATTCATCTGTACGAAGCGGTGGTACAACAGAGAATCTTAATATATTAAAAGAACGTTTATCTATGATTGGAATTACGGTCAGTGCAGAGATTGGGAATATGAATCTTACAGTTAGAGATTTGCTTTCATTAAAGGGCGGTGATGTAATAAGGTTACCTGATGTTAGAACAGGTGATCCTATGGTTTTAAAAATAGGTAACAGAGAAAAATTTATGTGTCGTCCGGGTGTTGTTGGAAGCAAATTGGCCGTGCAGATAACAGAAAAACTTGAAGAAGTCACCAAAAGTGAATTTGAAGAACTTACGGCTGAAGGAGAATAGATATGAGTGATGGATCCCTGTCTCAGGATGAGATTGATGCTTTATTGCAGGGTAGTAGTATGGACTTTGAGGAAGCTCCTGCAGGGGATGAATCTGGTTTGTCTGCAAAAGCAAAGATGGACTTTACCAGTTTTCTTAATGATACTGTATCTTCCAAAGAAGCTAACCTTGGAGGTATGCTGGGTGAATCTCTAAGTTTAAAAGCCCCAAGTATAGAGATAATTAAAAATTCTGAACTTGGTTCTGGATTTGAGGGTAGTCTTGTAGAGATAAAAATGGACTATTCTGAGGGAATTACAGGTTCTCACTCTTATATTTTTAATGAATCATTTGCCAGTGTTATGGCTGGGAAGATGATGGGGCAGGAAGAAGTTGAGCTGAATGATGCAGCTTTATCAGCCTTAGAGGAAGCAGCCAATACTATTGCAGGATCTTCTGCAACTTCTATAGGAGAACTTGTTGGTGTAACTGTTATGAATGCTCCTGGCAAAACTGCAGTAATGTCCGGTAGTGAGCTTACTTTTGCTTCTGATTATATTTTAAAAGCTACATTTCCTGTTGAACTTGAGGGTAATGAACCTTCAAATTTGGTTGAACTGTTCGATATAAATATTGTTCGTGAGGTGGCTTCTCATATTGGTGGTTCTTCTGAGCCTGATCCAATGGCTTCTCTTGGTATGAATGGTGGTTCTGACATGATGGGTATGCCGGCACAAGGTGGTGGCCAGATGGATATGGGGCAGATGGGTATGGGCCAGATGGGTGGCCAGGGTTTTAATCAGGCCAATGTTCAGTCTGTGCAGTTCCCCAATCTTACCCCTCAACTTTCAGCAGGAGAACAGGGAAATATAGGCTTACTCATGGATGTCTATATGGAGATGACTGTTGAGTTAGGAAGAACCAAGAGGTTAATTAAAGATATTCTTGGAATGGGTGAGGGAACCATAATTGAGTTGGATAAATTGGCTGGAGAACCTGTTGATATTCTGGTAAATCATAAGCTAATTGCCAAAGGTGAAGTTGTTGTTATTGATGAAAACTTTGGTGTTCGTGTTACAGAAATTATATCACCTATGGACAGGGTTAGTGAAATAACTTAAACCTGTCAGAATCACAAAATCGGGGGGGGATGTGATTACAAATAAACTATTTGGATTAATACTAATTATCTTTTTTATTACTACTGTATTTGTTATTGCAGAGGATAGTACAGATGCAGAGACTGAGGTTCTGGAAAAAAGTCAGGAAGCTGTAAAGGATAACAATAATCAGAATCTTGTTTCTGAAGAATCTCTTGTTATTTTAGATACAGAAGACCAGAGAAATTTAGAAAATACAACTTCCCTGAATACCTTTTCTGTATTTGATTTTGTACGGATGCTTCTTGTTTTAGGAGCTGTTCTTGGATTTATCTATTTTTTCTTTTTCCTGTTAAAAAAAGCAGGAAAACCAAAAAATGTTTCTGATAGTATCATAGACGTTATCTCAACTCAAAACTTAGAATCAGGTAGATCTCTGCATCTTATAGAAATTGGACCTCAGGTTTTTTTAATTGGTTCAGGAGAGAGTTCTGTTCAGCTGATTTCAGAGATTACAAATAAAGAAACACTGGATACTATAAAATTGGAAAAATCTGGTAGAAACCAAAGTTCCAGTACTTTTACGGATATTTTTAGAGGTCTTTTTAAGAAAGAAACCAGCAATCCGGAAACTGTAGAAACTGGGAAAATAAGTTTTATGAAGAAACAGAAGGAAAGATTGAGGAACATGTGATGAAGAGGACTATTGTATTTTGGGGTATTATCTTAGTACTGCTGACAGGTCAGGTTGTTTCTGCGTTCAGTCAGGAAACCTCAACCCTGGAGGAACGAACTGTAGAGGCTGTAAATACAGGAATTACTAATGGAATTAATATACCTTTTATTGATCTTGCAGTTCGACAGGCAAATGATAACAGTGAAGTTACTTTAAGTATACAAATTCTTATATTTTTAGCAATATTAACTCTTTCGCCTTCTATTTTAATCCTGACAACTCCATTTTTAAGAATTGCCATAGTATTTGATTTTGTAAAACGTGCTCTATCACTGCAGCAGGTTCCACCTACTCAGGTTTTAATGGGAATTGCATTGTTTCTTACTTTGTTTATTATGTGGCCAACTATAGAGGAAGTGAATGACACAGCATTTCAGCCTTTTTCTAATGGAGAAATAGGATTGCAGGAGTTGTATGATAATACTGCAGGACCAATGCGACTTTTTATGTACAGGCAAATGCAGGGAAATCATGAAAATATTCAACTTTTTATGAAGCTTCGGGGGCTTCCAAAACCTGCTAACTTCTCAGAAGTACCCACTTATGTCCTTGTCCCAGCTTATGTTCTTAGTGAACTTACAGTTGCATTTAAAATAGGGATACTTCTTTTTATACCTTTTATTGTTATAGATATGGTTGTTGCTTCAATATTAATGTCCATGGGAATGATAATGCTTCCTCCTGTTATGATTTCGATGCCATTTAAAATAATTTTGTTTGTACTTGTTGATGGTTGGGGTTTAATAACCCAGCAATTAATTGCGAGTTTTGGTTAGAGGAGTTAAGTATGAGTATTGGTTTTGCTTCAATGATTATGAGAGATGGTATATTTCAGGTTTTAATTATCGCTGCACCTGTGCTCGTAATTGGAATGAGTATAGGTCTGGTCATTTCTATTTTTCAGGCTACAACCTCCATACAGGAACAAACTTTAACCTTTGTTCCTAAGATTGTTGCTATTTTTCTTACATTGGCTTTTTTTGGCCCCTGGATGTTTTCATCTATGAGGGAGTTTACATTAAATTTGTTTAGATTGATTCCAGAAATGATTGGATAGGTAGTAATGGAAACTGATGTTTTATTACAAAATTTAGAGCTTTTTATTCTAATATTTGTAAGAATCTTTGCTCTTATTTCTATTGCTCCTCTTCTATCATCAGCTGGTATTCCCGGCATTGCAAAAGTAGGTTTAGCACTATTTACAGGAATTGTTGTTTTCCCATGGGTTGCAGAACAGGGGTATTTAATTCCTCAGTCAGGTTTTTCCTATGCTATGTTAATGGTTGGAGAGATTTTTATAGGACTTATTCTTGGCTTTATGCTTACAGTAATATATTCAGCATTTTTGCTTTCAGGGCAGCTTTATTCCATGCAAATGGGATTTGGTGCATCAATGGTTTATGATCCTCTTGCACAAATACAAATCCCTCTTATGGGTCAATTTATCAATCTTATGGCCATGTTAATTTTTGTGATTGTAAGCGGGTTCCAAAAAATATTCCTTATGGGTGTGTTAAGATCTTTTGAAACTATAAAAGCAGTTGATCTTCTTGTTATTAGAGAACCACTTTTGACACTGGTTTTAAGAAGTATGACTCTTCTTTTTGAACAGGCACTTGTTATTGCTTTTCCAATTCTTGGAGTTCTGCTTTTAATTTCTGTATCTATGGGACTCCTGGCAAAAGCAGCTCCTCAGATGAATCTTCTTATGCTTGGATTTCCTATAAAAATTTCTATGGCTTTTGTAATGCTGTTTCTGGCTTTACCCTTTATACTTGTAGCTTTTAACAGAGTTATAGATTCCAGCTTTTTTGAACTTATGAATTTTCTTGATAATATAGCTGGAGAAAAATTATGAGTGAAAGTAGAGTTATTAAACCCTGGTGGCTGGAAGAGTATATTCCACTGACCAATTCTTCCTATGCTATTGATATTCAATGGTTTGCGGCAGAGGATGAAGGGCGAACAGAAGATCCTACAGAACAGAAAATACGGAAATCCAGAGAAGAAGGTAAGGTTGCTAAAAGCTCAGAGTTTACCTCTGCTATAGTACTTATGTTTCCAATTATTGTTATTGGTATTATGGGTCCCTATATGCTTAATCAGATGAGTGAAATGATGCATTTTTTCCTTTCAATTTCTGTTGAATCCGATATTTTAGGAGAAGGCAGAATTGTAAGAGCATTTGTTTCTTATTTAATTAAATTGGTTGGTCCTGTTATAATTGTTGCTTTCTCTTCTGCCTTATTGTCAAATATTTTGCAAGTTGGTTTTTTATTTTCTTTGAAGCCTATTACACCGGACTTTAATAAAATCAAACCGGATTTTATTAAATTTGCAAAAAAATCGTTTCTTTCGACTGAAGCATTATTTAATCTTGGTAAATCATTGTTCAAGGTTGCAATCATAGCAGTAATAGCGTATATCAATATAAATAAAGAACTTGAGAATATTATAGGTTTTCTATCTTCCAGTTTTGCTTATTCATTTAAGGCAATTGCTGTAATTTCATTTAAAATACTTATAGAGGCAGCTCTTGCTATGCTCGTTTTGGCAATACCTGATTATTTCTTTCAAAAGAAGCAGCATACAGAGTCTTTAAAAATGACACAACAGGAAGTTAAAGAGGAAAGAAAAACTACAGAAGGAGATCCTTTAGTTCGAAACAGACTTCGTGAAAGAATGAGAGAGATAATGACTCAGAACATGCTTCAAAAAGTGCCTGAAGCTGATGTTATTATTACTAATCCAACACATTTTGCTGTGGGAATGGAATGGGCCAGAGACTCTATGGCCGCTCCTGTAGTTATAGCAAAGGGGCAGGATAATATGGCCCAACGTATAAAAAGTATAGCCCGGGATAATAATGTTCCTATAATTGAAAATAAACCTCTTGCACGGGGTTTATTTGCAGAAGTTGAGATTGGTGAAATTATTCCTGAAAAATATTATCAGGTTATGGCTATTGTTTTTGCTGAAGTTTACCAGATGGGTGAGAAAGAGCAGGAGGTATCATGATTTATTTAAAGGTGGTTTATTTTGTCTGATACTGTAGGTGCAACGTCAAAAAATACTAATGGAAATAGAAGTGATATATTGGTTGCTATTGGTGTAGTTGTAATAATTGGGATGTTGATAATTCCTCTTCCTACTATTCTTCTTGACCTGTTTATGTCAATTAATTTAATGATAAGTCTAATTATGATTCTGATAGTTCTTTATACTACAAAACCACTTGATTTTTCAGTTTTCCCAACTTTACTCCTAATTACAACAGTTTTTGGCCTGGCATTAAATGTTAGTTCAACAAGGCTTATTCTGTCTAAGGGTGTAGATTTTGATGGAAGAATTGTTAAAGCATTTGCTTCTTTTGTTGTAGGAACAGAAGGAACAGAAGGTTTGGTAATTGGTTTTATCATTTTTATAATTCTTATAGCTGTACAGTTCATTGTTATTACAAAGGGTGCTACAAGGGTTGCTGAGGTTGCAGCAAGGTTTACTCTGGATGCATTGCCGGGTAAACAGATGACTATAGATA
>JAOZPU010000002.1:45325-47016 GCA_029932585.1 Spirochaetia bacterium
GTTGCAGCAAGGTTTACTCTGGATGCATTGCCGGGTAAACAGATGACTATAGATAATGCTTTTAATTCAGGTGCTCTTACTGAAGAGGAAGCTTCCCATCGTAAAAATGAACTCCAGAATGAAGTTGATTTTTATGGTGCTATGGATGGTGCTTCAAAATTTATTTCCGGTAATGTTAAAGTGGGACTTCTTATAACTGCAATTAATGTTATTGGTGGAATAATTGTTGGTACAACCATCCATGGAGAACCTATTGGAGTTGCTCTTGCAACTTATGTATCATTAAGTGTTGGTGACGGCCTGATTACTCAGTTTCCCGCATTGCTTATTTCAACAGCAACTGGTCTGATTGTTACACGGGCAATATCTGATGGAACTTTTGGTATGGAAATAACAAAACAGTTTACTCAGCAATCTCGGGTTTACTGGGTCGGAGCAGTGTTTCTGTTTTTACTTGGAATCCTCCCTGGTTTTCCATGGTATATCCTTATTCCTATGAGTTTGTTATCGGTTTATCTTGCTTTTAAACTTGCAGGAAATGAAAGAAAAGCTGTTCTTGGTGAATCATCAACCCAGGATGAAGAGACTGATCTGGAATCCCCTGTAGAAATTTCTCCTGTTGTTCCTTTGGATCCTCTATCTTTGGAGCTTGGTTATGGGCTTATTCCTCTTGTTGATAAAGAACAGGGTGCAGAGCTTCTTGATAGAATTACACGAATCAGAAGAGAGTCAGCACTGGAGCTGGGTTTAGTAGTCCCTAAAATTAGAATAATAGATAACATGCGCCTTGAACCCAGTGAATACAGTATTAAAATTACGGGAGTTTCTATAGGAAAGGGCGTTATCAGGATTGCCCACTATCTGGCTATTAATCCAGGCAGTGTAACTGAGGAAATTCAGGGAGAAAAAACTACAGATCCGGCTTTTGGTCTTCCTGCTTTATGGATAGGAGAGGAACAGAGGGAATTAGCTGAAAGGCGTGGTTATACTGTTGTTGATGCTCCTTCTATTATAGCAACGCATCTGACTGAAATTATTAAAAAACATTCTTTTGAGATGTTGGGAAGGCAGGAAGTTAAGAAAATTCTGGATACACTTAAGACAGATTATTCTGCTGTTGTGGATGAAGTTTCAAAGGCTCTTAGTCTGGGAGAAGTTCAAAAAGTGCTGCAGGGGCTTTTAATTGAGCAGGTTTCTATAAGGAATATGATTCCTATTCTTGAAACTCTGGCCGATTATGGTGTAGTTTCGAAGGAAATAAGTTTTCTTATAGAAAAAGTAAGACAAACTCTTGGCAGGCAGATATGTCTGCAGTATGCAGATGAAGGTAAGGTTCTCAGAGTACTTACTATTGCACCGGAATTAGAGAGAATTATAATAGAATCACGACTGGATACTGCAGGTGGCCCTGTAGCAGCATTGGATCCCCTTGAGCATAGAAAGTGGATCAATGCAGTAACCAATGCAGTTCATAAGGCGCAAAAAGTTGGGTATCTACCTATTATTCTTTGCTCAGAGGCTGGAAGGACTCTGGTTAAGCGAAGTACGGTTAGAGATATTCCTGAACTTATAGTTCTTTCGGTACCGGAAATAGCTTCTGAAATAATAACAGAAGGTGTTGGAGAGATCTCTTTAGAACAAAACATTGAAAGTGCTGTAGAATAGACCTGGTCGCCAACAAGTTGGCTGCT
>JAOZPU010000002.1:47116-76226 GCA_029932585.1 Spirochaetia bacterium
GCATCCAGAGGAGAGTTATATGGAATATTTTACAGAAGTAGCTTCAACAGATCGTGAGGCTATGGATAAAATAAATGCAAAGTATGGGGAAAGGGCTAAAATCCTAACCCGCAGATCTATTCGAATAGGTGGAGTTCTTGGAATGTTTACTAAAGAAGGGATAGAAATGAGCGGCTATCTCTCTGATGATATACATAAAAGAAAAAAACTAAATTTGGAAACTGAAAAAAAGAAAATAATAGAAACTGCCAAAAGTGACAAAACAATTCAAAATGTTTTAAATGAAGTTCAGTCTTTAAAAGAATATTTTGACTCAAGTATTAGTGGTGTTGAAAAAAAACATAGTTCTATAGAAACTATTGAAAATATTTTATCTGAGAATGAGTTCTCCTTTTCATATATTCAGTCAATTTCTGATAAATTAAAACGAAGTTTGACCATTGATGAACTTGAAGATCTTAACCTTGTAAAAAATAAGGTTTCAGAATGGATAGGAGAAAGTATAAATATTAACAAAACAGATAGTTTTAATACCTCTAAGGTTGTTATTTTGGTTGGTCCCACTGGAGTAGGTAAAACCACTACCATTGCAAAACTTGCAGCTACGCATGGTTTTAATTCTCAGAGTAAGTATGCAAAATCTGTTAGAATGATAACTATAGATAATTATAGAATTGGTGCAAAAAAGCAGATTGAAACCTATGGAGAAATAATGGGTATTCCTGTTGCTTGTGTTGAGAGTTATAAAGAACTCGAACAAAAAATCAATCTTTTTCAGGATGCAGATTTAATCCTGGTAGATACCATAGGGAAAAGCCCCAAAGATTACATGAAACTTGCAGAAATGCGTGAAATGCTTGATGCCTGTGGAACTAATTCAGAAGTTTACCTTGCAATGAGTGCCACTACAAAAATATCAGATGTAAAAGAGATATTGCGACAATTTGAACCATTCAATTATAAATCAATTATATTAACTAAACTTGATGAAACAATGCGTATTGGAAATATAATTTCTGTTCTTTCAGAAAATAATAAATCTTTGACATATCTTACTGATGGTCAGGTTGTTCCTCAGGATATTGAAGAAGTTACCTCAAAAAGATTGATGCGCACAGTCGAGGGATTAAACACAGGATATTTGGTAGTAGGGAGTGAATCATGACTGATCAGGCTGAACAGCTAAGGGAAATAATGAGATCCAGGAATGAAAATAGTTCAGGTAGTACAAAAACAAGAGTAATTGCTGTAGCCAGCGGAAAAGGTGGAGTCGGGAAAACCAATATGTCTATAAATATCGCTATTGCCTATGCTCAGCTTGGTAAAAAGGTTCTGGTGATGGATGCGGATCTTGGACTTGCGAATGTTAATGTTGCAATGGGGATAATTCCAAAATACAATCTGTATCATTTGATTCGTCAAAAGAAAAAAATGAAAGATATTATTATAAATACGGATTTTGGTATTCAGATAGTTGCCGGTGCTTCTGGTTTTTCGAAAATAGCAAATTTATCAGATACAGAAAGAGAACATTTTATTGAGGAAATTGGACAGATGGATGCTGTGGATGTCATTGTAATAGATACCAGTGCAGGTGTATCAAGTAATGTTCTTGATTTTATTGCAGCTGCAGATGATGCCATAATTGTCACTACTCCTGAACCTACTGCAATTACTGATGCTTATGGAATAATTAAAATAATTGCTACAGAAATTGATAATATGAATCTTGGAATTAAATTGATAGTAAATAGGGTTAAAAGTGTAACTGAAGGGAAAAAAGTGTCTGAACGTGTTATTAATATAGCAAGTCAGTTTCTTAATTTAAAGGTGGATTATCTTGGTTATGTCTATGATGATCCCCAGGTCTCCCAGGCTATCTTAAAACAAAAGCCTTTTATAATAGTTGACCCGGATAGTAAAGCCTCTATATGTATTAAACATATTGTTAGTCGACTTGAAAAGGTTGAATACAAAGAGGGTGGTGGATTAAAACGGTTTCTTAACCGTTTAGTAGGTAAATAAAAACTTAACTTGACGGCATCTGGCTATTGTCGTAATCTATAGACGGAGTTGTGGATAATGAAAGATTGGAAAATAATTGCAATTAGTGCTGCTCTTGCATTTTTATTCTCTTTTATATCCGGATTATTTGGAAGAGTCAGCCCGGGAATAATAATCTTTCGTGCTTTTACAGGGGCTGTTGTATTTGGTATTATGGGATTTGGTTTTTCGATTTTATTAAGAAAATATCTTCCGGAGTTGTTTGAATTAAGTTCGAATTCTTCTGCAGAAATTAGTGATGATTTATCAAGGGTTAATAATGATTCAGGTATAATTTCTGAATCAGATGATTCTTCAATGGGGAATAAAGTAATTGATATTTCTATTGATGATGAAACTGAAAAAACTTTATTAAAAGCTGATTCAGTTGAAAATAGTGATAAGCTAGATGATGAAAGTAATGATAAAGGTGATGAATTAATTGATGAAATAGTTGAAACGGGAAATACTGATGAATCAGATTTAAACAGTAAGGTTCCTGATAACATAGATGTGCTTCCTGATATGGGAGCATTTTCTAATTCATTTGAGAATACAGAGGATGCAGACAGTAATGGTTCCGGTGGTACTGGTGCTGCTACTGTAGATATAATGGGAGAAGAACAGGCCCCTGAGCTGGTTGCAAGGGCTATTCAAACCATGGTTAAAAAGGATCAGGAAGGATAATGATGGCAGATGAACTTTTACAGGATAAATCCGAAGAAGAACTCTGGGCGCTCTTTAAGGAAAGTAGAGATCCTAAAATACGAGATATGTTTGTTCGACAGTATGCACCACTAGTAAAATATGTAGCCGGTAAAGTTGCAATGGGAATGCCTCATAACGTTGAATTTGATGATCTTGTTGGATTTGGAGTTTTTGGATTGTTTGATGCAATTAAAAAATTTGATCCCGATAAACATGTCAAATTTAAAACATATGCAGTAACCAGAATAAGAGGAGCTATCTTTGATGAGCTACGATCGATAGATTGGGTTCCCAGATCGGTAAGACAGAAAACAAGAGAAATTGAAGATACTATTCATCGTCTTGAATCTTCATTGGGAAGATCTGCAAGTGATCTTGAACTTGCCAATGAAATGAGAATGACAACTAAAGAATTTCAAAAAACAATGATGAAAATAAGTGGAACATCAATATTGTCTTTGAATGATGTTTGGTATACTGGAGATGATAACGATAAAGTTTCTATTGTAGACAGTATTGAATCTCCTTCAAGTCTGAATCCTGATATTATTGTAGAAAAAGATGAAATTAAAAGAGTGATAATACAGGCCATAACAGAACTACCGGAAAAAGAAAAAAAAGTTCTTGTTCTCTATTATTACGAGGATCTTACACTTAAAGAAATTGGTAAAATACTTGAAGTAACAGAATCCCGAATTAGTCAGCTGCATACTAAGGCCATAATGCGTTTAAGGTCAAAGCTTACGAATATTAAAAAGGGTATTTTCTAAAGAGGAGTCGCCCTATGGTAAAGATTGATAATATACGGGATTACATGCGGCTTCAGGCAGAAGAGGATCGAAAAAGGAAATGGATTCAGGTTGAGGGTGAGGATCTTGATGATGCACTCAGACAGGCAGCTATAGAACTGGGGTTGCCTGTAAAAAAACTTGAATATGAAATACGTGATCCTGGTAAAAAAGGAGCATTTGGATTAGGTAAAAGTAAATGTATAATAATAGCATACCCTATTGTTGAAGAAGTAATTGATAAATTAGAAGAAGATGATTTTACCGTTGAAAGACTTGAAGATAAACCTGTTGATAAAGATGGTGTAGCAGTTGTTCGCCTCACATCAGAAGGCGCTCTTCTTTCAATTTTTGCTCCTTTGGGTAGAGGTAGTAAAGTTACGGAGAAACAGGCCCTGGCAATGTTAAATGCAAGGGATGTAACAGATATTGATAATTCGCTTGTAAAAAAACTAGTTAAAATTTCAGACGGTATACCTGTTAAAGTTGGTGAATTTGTTTACAATCCTGCTTCAGACCCTCTAGTTTCGGTAGAAATTACAGATTTTGAGATGAAAGCTTTTATTACTGTACGAACTCCAGGTAAGGGTGGGGCAGATATTGATTTTGACAATATAATCAATTTTCTTAAGAATAATAATATTATACATGGAATTGATGAAGACAAAGTAAGAGAATTAGAGAACTTTCCTGTATATGAAAAATCAATTCTTGTTGCAGAAGGCACAAAGGCTGTTAACGGAAATGATGCAAAGATTATCTATAATTTTGATATTACCAGATCTACCATAAAATTAAAAGAAAAAAATGGGAAAGTCGATTTTAAGGAGCAAAATCTAATTAAGAATGTTGTGGAGGGTCAGGCTTTAGCCAGGAAAATCCCCCTTGAAGAGGGAAAGTCTGGTCGAACTGTAACAGGACGGCTTCTTCCAGCAAAGGATGGAAAGGATATTTTATTTGAGGTTGGAAAAAATGTCAAACTTTCTGATGATGGAATTACTGCTGTAGCAACAATAAATGGCCAGGTTATTACCCTGCTTGGAAAATTAAATGTAGAGCCTATATATGTCGTTCCGGGAGATGTTAATCTTAAAACAGGTGGTAATGTAACATTCTTAGGTACAGTTCTTGTTAAAGGAAGTGTCGCTGACGGATTTAAGGTCAAAGCCGCTGGGAATATCGAGGTTCTGGGGAATGTAGGCAAAGCTGAACTGGATGCAGAAGGTGATATTATTGTCCACCAGGGTATTAGTGGTAAGAATGGTGGATTTGTTCGTGCTGGTAAGGGAGTTTGGGCTAAGTTTCTTGAGAATGCAATTATTGAATCAGGTGAGATTGTTGTAGCCAGTGACGGTATTATTAATTGCAAAGTTGAAGCTAATAAAAAAATTATTTGTCAGGGAAAACGTGCTACAATTGTTGGTGGTGTTCTAAGAGCAGCCGAAGATATTCATGCGAAATCATTAGGATCTGTTGCAGGTTCTGATACTGTTCTTGAAGTTGGCTTTGATCCAAAGAGTAAAAAACGGTTAGTTGAACTGAATGAGGAGAAGGAAGTTCTTGACAAAGAGCTGGATGGTATAAGTCTTGATATTAGTACAATTAAAAACCTGAATAAGCTTAAGAAAAAACTGACCGATGAAAAAAAGGAATATTTTAATCAACTTATAGAGAAAAAATCTGAAACAGAAAAAGATATTGCTCAATTAAATGAAGAAATTGAAGAAATTCAGGAACATCTTGCTTCACTTTCTGTCAGTGGTCGTATTTCATCATCTTTTAAGGTTTTTCCGGGTGTTAAAATCCATATCAAGGATGCTTTTTTAGAAGTGAAAAACGAATTTAAAGCAGTTACATTTATCAATGAAAATGGTCTTGTAAAAATTACAAAGTATGAAGAACTTGAGGAGGATTATTCTAAAAAGAAGTAATGCCTATACAACCTATAGATCTGCAGACATTATTTGCTCATATAAATCAGGTAGGAAAGGATCAGGCTGTTCTTAAGGAAGGTCAGGCCGCTCAGCAGGCCGCTCATGCAAACGAACTAATTAAAGAGATGAAGCATCAGGATGAAAGTGTTAATAAGGGTTCGAAAACAGATGAAGATAATCAAAAAATACAGGATGAACATGGAAATAATAACTCAGGAGAATTCTTATCAGATAGCGACAAAGAAAAATCAGATGATGAAAAGAAAAAAATGAGTGTTTTTACAGATCCGGATCTTGGCAAAAATATAGATATTTCAGGTTAACAAAATGCAATATATATTCATATTAATTTCTATAATTCTTTTTTTAGTAATTATAGTTGCAATAGTAAATATTTTTAGAAAATTAAGTAAACTTCAGAAAAATAATATCATTTCAGATCTAGAGAGCGAAGTAAATGATTTAGTTCTTGAATTGAATCAGACTGCAGATAGAAATATTAATATTCTTGAAGATAAAATTAAAACTTTAGCTTCTATTCTTCAGGATGCTGATAAAAGAATTAAAATTCTTGGATCAGAATCTGGAAAAATTAAATCTGAATCTGTTACATACAATCAGCTTGGACAAATTAGTGGAAAACGGGATTCTTCTGATATTCCCTTAAAGAAAGAGACAACCATACAAACTCAAAAGCAAGTTGTAGAATTAAATAAAAAAGATAGAATAATTGAGCTACATAATAATGGGTTTTCCTGTCCTATTATAGCTTCCAGAGTGGGTTTGACTGTGGGAGAGGTAGAGCTTATTATTTCATTGGTTGAGGGTAGATAATTTATGGATAAAAATAAACTTTTTAATACTTTTTTAAGTGATGGAGAAAGTTTTACAACTGAACTGGGTATAATACTCTTGAAGCTTGAAAAACAACCTGAGAATAAAGATCTGTTAAATCAGGCTTTTCGAAATGCCCACAGTTTAAAATCAGAAGCTTCCTTTCTTAAACAACAGGATATTATTGATATAACCCATAGTATGGAATCTCTCTTTGATAAATTTAGAAATTCTGAAAAGGTAATTGATTCTAAAATAATTGATGAATTGCTGCTTTCTATTGATAGAATTAAGGAGATTCTTGATTTTCTTAAACTGGAAAAGGGTGAGTTGAAAGGTGAAACGGATTTTTCTTCTAATTCAGCATCCCGGGGTATTTTGCTTGAGGGCACTCCTTTATTATCAGATTTCGAAAAAATATTGCTTGTGGAATCAAAGGAGAGGGGCGAGAAATTTTATAGATTGATCTTTGAACTGGAAAATTCGACTCCCCTTAAATATCCTAAAGCATATCTTCTAATAAGTAATCTTGAACAAAAAGTTAATGTAATTAGAACAATTCCATCCTTTGGAGAAGAGGATGATGACCTCTATGGAAGAATGAGTATCTATTTTACCTGCAGTATTAAAGAAAGTGAAATTTATGACTCTGTAAATGTGGACCAGGTTGAGAGTATTAAGCTTGTACCATTATTATACGAATCCTTTTTAGATGATTCTGATATAATTCCTATAACAAACATTATTGACTCAAATAAATTGCCTGTAAAAATATCAGTAGGTAAACTTGATCAGTTTTCTAACTATGTAGATGAACTTAAAATACAGATCTATCGACTTAAACGAATGAAAAAATCTACAGGTCAAAAAACTGATGAAAATTTCAATTTACAAATTGACAGTTTATCCGAATTGTCAACTGGCCTCGAACAGCTTGTTAAAGATATAAGTATGGTCACACTGGAAGACTCTTTCAGGTCAATGGGAAGGTATATAAGGGATTTGGCCAGGGAGTTGGGTAAAGAGGCTGTTTTGGAGCTTGAGGGCTGTAATATTAAGGTTGAGCGACGAGCAGGAGAGATAATATCAGAAATAATTCTCCATATTATTCGAAATTCAGTGGATCATGGTCTGGAGCCTCCTGAAATTAGAAATTCTCTTGGTAAAACAAGTTTTGGTAAAATAAAAATATCTGCAGACAGAGTTGATGATAAACTTAATATAGTTATTTCTGATGATGGAATGGGTATTGATACAGATCGTATTAAGGAAATTGCAGAGTTTAAGGGGTTAATAGATACTGATAAAAAGGAACTGGATCTTCTTTCTGTTTTAACCCATCCAGGAGTCAGTACCAGAGATAATGCCAATACCATATCCGGCCGGGGAATAGGGCTGGACCTTGTATATCAAAAAATAAAGCAGTTTGAAAATGGTGAGTTGAAAATTACTACAACTAAGGGAGAAGGAACATCTATTATGCTTTCGATTCCCGGAGGTTTTACACTTTCTACTTTTCAGCTTGTAAGGTGTGGTAGCACTGTTCTTGCAGTTCCTTATAAAAGTATTGAATCTACAATTGAAACCGACCAGGGGTCCTATGATTCCAACAACGAGGGATATCTCTTTTTTAATGGAAACCCTGTATTTACTATAGATGGGCGTTCTCTATCAACTGACAGGACGCCAGGTGAGAGATATGGCCTTATTCTGCAACATCTGGATAGTATTGGAATTTTCCTTGTAGATGAAATATTGTTTAAAAAAGATATAGCAGAAGAACGATTAACATTGATAATTGAAGAAAATCAGTATCTGTACAAAGTTTCAACAAATAATATCCATGCTGATTTTATGTATTTAAACCCTGCTATTGTTACAATGTAGTTTTATTTTTATCAGGGCATAAAAAAACGGTATGCCTGGACGTAGGTAAGCATACCGTTATATCTAATTGAGGTCATTATTTTAATGCCCTTAAGATTATTTTCGGATATGTTCTGTAAATCTTGAGTGTTTATTGGTGTAGTTTTTGATTGTTTTTTAGATAAGTGAGAACAATAGATTTATGGAAACCTGCAGATTCTTTAATTTTTATATATAGTTCTTCTGAATTATCTATTCCCTCATCAAATGTTTTTGCCTTTGTATTTTTTGAAATATCATTAATAATTGGTTGTAGGAGGAATGAGCTAATTTGACTCGATTCCGAATTTATAATCTGATTATCAATTAGGTCCAGATTTTTTATTAAATTTTTAACTGTGGAATTTTTAACTGTGGAATTTTCTTTTTTTGTAGTTTTATATTTATATATGAGCCCAATGGCCCTTTCTGAAAGAGTTAGGAGTCTTGTGAATTCCTTATTAAGAATATTAATTCCCTGAAGTAAACTCTCTTTAACTAATTTTTTTTTGTTTTCCGGAATCTCTTGTATATTATTTTTAATTGTATCAATTTTATCCCGAATATCAGGATAATTAAATAATTCTTTTAGATCCTTGTAATTCATACCTTCAATTTTTATTCCATAAGGGGATATATTCCAAATATTTTTAATTTTATTTATTTTAATTTGTTCTTCAAACCACGCAATATAGACAGAGAGACGCTGATCGGTAAGTGTTTTTGTCCCCCGGTTATTTATATTCAGAAAAGTATTTCCACTGCTTATATAGCTGTAGGCAAAATTTTCCGGTGGAGATTTTTTTGTTGTTTCAGTATGTACTTTTTCTTCAAAAAAGCTGCCGTGAAAATGAGTTCTATTTTCAGGGAAACCCAGATCCAGACCTCCACAGAAAATATCACCACTACTTAATAATCTACAAAAATCCCAGGCTGTAGTTGCTACGGATCCACCTGCTGCAAGACGTTTTTTATGACCACCATACTTTTCCATAAATATCCCTAATGGAAAAAGTGATCCGGAGAAAAACATTTTGCTGTGTTTCTTTCTAAATATACCTGGATGAGTTGATGATTCTGATATGAGTATGGTCTTATCTAAATCTATTCTATCCAAATGTCTTGTATTCCAGTACTGTGGATCTACAACAACTGTAAAATCTGGTATGTACCCGGCTTCTATCAACACAATAGCCGAAGTATCAACAGCAACAATAATAAATCGTTTATAAAGGCTCTCCATATGGGGTAATATTCTATCTAATGATGGACCGGCAGCTAAAAGAAGTACAGGAAAATTAGTAAATATTTCTGATAGTTCTCCCACATCACCAGCTTCCGGAAGATATTCTAAATTACTTATTAAATTTCTTACCCAAAGCTTACCAAATTTATTTAGTGTAGCCGTATTTACATCCCTTCTTGAAATGAAATGCTGAACCAGAGTATCAATTTTTCTATAGAATTCAATATTCAGTTCATATAATGCCCTATGTTTAAAAATTTGAATATTTCCCTTTGGAAGCCCTGGAAGTATTTGTCTGATAGATTCACTTTCACTTCCAATTAGGATACTTATTCTTTGAGATGTTAAGATAATAGATAAATCTCTTACTTCAAGAGCCTTTATAAATCGTTCCCCTGATGGTTCTACAATAATTATAGGAATATGAGGTCTTAGAAGCAGTATTGCTTCTACATAGTATCCCAGACCAAAACCCTCTACTATACATGCAGAAATATCTTTTGGTATTTCTACATTCACAAGTCTTTCAGCTTCCCTGACAGGTTCTCTGTTTGAATGGATAAATTTTCCATCAATAGTTGCTGTTGGAAGGCCCGATTTGCTTAATGTAACTGCCATACTGCATTTATCTTGAAATTTTTCCAGAACATCATTTTTAAAATCAGGATATTTTAAACAAAGAAGTTCTATATTTTTATCAAAAAAACTCACTCCAGCTCCAAATTAATTATCATACCCTTTTTAATTTCTGTTCCCTGTGGAGGCTCCTGACTTATAACCCATCCTTCCCCTTTTATATTAACTGAGATATCCGGAATAGATACTAATGGGATAATATCCCTTTTTGAAAGACCTATGAGATTTGGAATTTTTTCTCCTGGAACAAGCATTTCTGATCTATTTAATGTAATAATACCTGAATGTTTTATTATTTTTTCAGAATCAATTGGAATATCCAGATATCTTACAAGTTCTTCGGTAAGTTCTTTTATAATTGGAGTAACAATACGGCCACCATAAAACTCATCTCCCTTTGGATTATCTATAATCATATACATTATTATCTGTGGGTTTATTGTAGGGAAAATAGCTAAAGTTGAAGCAATAAATGAATCAGGAGAATACTTACCACTTTCCGGATCAATTTTTTGAGCTGTCCCTGTTTTAGCAGATATTCTTAAACCCTCAATGGCTAATCTTCTGGCTGTTCCTCCTGATTCTGTGGCTGTTTCCATCATAAGGAGCATTGCATTGGCTATTTCCGGTTTTATAACATGTCTAACTGGTTTTCTTTGAAAGTCTTTAATCAGCTTTCCCTCAGGTGATACAATCCGATCAATAATATGAGGTTCAAGAAGAGTCCCCTGATTGGTTAATACAGTTGCTGCTGTTATAATTTGAACTGCAGAAACAGATATTTCCTGTCCAATGGCAATTGTTGGTTTTGACCTGCCTGACCAGTTTTCAGGTTTGTTAAGTATGCCTGTGGTTTCTCCGGGAAATGGTATACCAGTACGGCTGTTAAAACCGAAAGATACTATCTTATTATAAAAATCTTCCTTTGAAACAGTGTCGGAAGCATAAGCTGCACCAGCATTACTTGAATATTTAATAATATTTGCTACACTAATATCACCATAAGTTCCAAGGTCATTTATTCTAACAAGTTCATCCGGGAACTGGTGTTCATAAAATCCTCCTGCGTAGAACCTGCTTTTTGTGGTAATCCCACCAATTTCCAATTCTGAAGATAAGCTGAAAACTTTGAAGACAGATCCTGGTTCGTAGGCATAGGTAGCAGGTATATTATTTTTTTCTTTGCTACTTGCGTTACCGAAGGTATTCGGGTTGTAGTCAGGCAGTGAAACCCAGCTAAGAAAATCACCGTTTTTTGCATCCATGACAAGAATTAATACAGAAGAAGCATTGTATTCATTGTATGCTTTTGTTGCTAATTTTTTGGCAAAGTATTGAATATTGAGATCAATAGTTAAAAAAAGTTGATTACCGTATATAATGCCTTCATCTAAATCTGATTTTGGAGATAAAGTATCATTATAACTAAGTTCAATACCATCAAGCCCTGTATTATCTATTCCTGTAAAGCCTGTAATATGTGATGTCAAATTCTTTTCTGGGTAATTCCTTCCATATTCCGGTTCCAGGGAGATACCTGGAAGTTTGTCTGTTGAAATAAGATTTTTTATGAGATTACTTTCTGTAGTGGATATTTTCCGTTTTATATATACAAAACCAGTGTAGTTTTTAAATTTATTCTGGATAATTGCTAAATCCATATTAAGTGCATCAGCTAATAAAATAGCAGCAGCATCCTTATCTGTTACATTTGGCATCCATGCTGTCACAGAATCCATTTGTGTCTGAATTGCTAAAATTCTCCCATTACGGTCTAAAATTGGACCTCTTTCGGTAATTTGAGCAGGTCCGCTTACTCTGGTTGCAGGTGTAGGTGAAATTAACATTATATCTACATACTTCCACACAATAAGCAGAACAAAAATTGAAGTTACAATTAAAAATATAGTAAAACGACTAATTTTTGCCGGCATTAAACCTCTCTAAATTTATAGCTCTTAAATTTTATACTCATTTATAGTAATATGATGATTAAGAATTGTCGATATATAGAATACATTATGATAAACTTAAACACAAGACAACATGTTCAACCCCGAAGAAAGATAAATCCTGATATAACTCGATTTTTTAACATTTCTAAGTTTGTTTCAAAATTAGACTTAAGATCGAAAGTATTTATTTTTAGTACAATTATTCTACTGTCAGGAATTTTTATTTTTTCGCTGGCAAAATACATTGATAGTAAAACTCTCAGAGATGAATCCTTTTTATTAGAAGATGATAATCTATTAATATCAAATTCTATGCTGGAATATGCCTCTTCTGAATTTTCCGGAATGGGATCCGGTCTTTCATATCAGCCGATAAGTGAAATTGTTTCTACTGTAACTTCCCTGGACTATCAGGTTAAAGAGGGGGATACTCTTTCCGAAATATCTAAGGCATATAATATAAATGTTGGCACTCTTATTAGTTATAATAAGATTGAAGATGTAAGACGAATTTGGGTCGGAGCAAAATTAAAAATTCCGGATACCGATGGCTTACCATATATAGTAAAAAAGGGGGATTCCCTGGACTCCATAGCTTCAGATCATCATATTCCCTTAAATAATATATTGGATGCAAATAATCTTGATAGTGCAGTAATTTCAGAAGGTGACCAACTGTTTATTCCTGGTGCCCAAATAAGTGAATATGACTATAAAAAAGCAACAGGTACCCTTTTTATCTATCCTACATCCGGAAGATTAAGTTCTCCTTTTGGTTACAGATCTGATCCTTTTACAGGGGTTAGAAGAATGCATTATGGTGTTGATCTTGCTAATCGTGTAGGAACAACAGTTAGGGCAACAATGTCTGGAACAGTTATAGTTGTTGGTCATCAACCTATGGGATATGGAAATTATATTGTCATAAGACATGAACGCGGGTTTCAATCGCTATATGGCCATTTAAATAAAATCCTGGTAAGAAATGGACAAAGAATTACTCAGGGACAAAAAATTGGTGAAATGGGTACTTCCGGAAGAAGTACAGGCCCGCATCTTCATTTTTCATTATATAAGAATAATATTCCAGTTGATCCACTTGGAGGTTATCTTTACAGATAAAAATTATCTACCATGACAGTGTTTATACTTTTTACCGCTGCCACAGGGGCAGGGTTCGTTTCTTCCTACTTTCGGAGTAGTTCTTTTTACCTGGGCTTTTTCAGGTGTCGATGCAGAGTTGCCTTGTGCTTTTTGACCATTTCCAAATTGACTTAACCCACTATGACTTTCTGTTGCTCCATTTATTCGTGATGCTCTGTATTTTTCAGCAGGAGCTGCTGATATTTTAACTTTAGAAATTGTTTTTGCAATATTTGTTTTAATTTCATAGAGAAGTTTATCAAAAATATCAAATCCTTCAAGTTTATATTCCAGTAGAGGATTTTTTTGAGCATAGGTTCTTAGATAAACAGCTTCTCTAAGTTCTTCCAAAGATTCCAGGTGATCCTGCCATCTGTTATCAATATTTTTAAGATACTGGTATTTAATAAATTCGTTAAATTGTTTGGTACCAACTCTTTCAATTTTTCCCTTAAGTTCAGTCTCCATGGTTTCACAAACATGTGTTACCAGTGCTTCCTTCCCAAGTTCCTTTAATTGCAACTGTGTAAATTCCTCAGAATAAAGGAAAGATTCTCTAAGGTCAGAGTTTAAAGCTGATGCATTTATATTTGAATTATCATTATTTATAAAATAGGACGATGCAATTTCTTCTACCAGCTCCAAATTTGTAGTTGTTATTCTTTTGAACAGTTCATTATCGCTAAGAATATTATTACGCTGATCATATATAAAAGATCTCTGTTCGTTTAAAACATCATCATATTCAAGAAGGTGCTTTCTAATTTCATAATTTCGCTCTTCAACCCGATTTTGGGCTCTTTCGATCGCTTTATTAATAAGTGAATGATGAAGGGGTTCTCCAGTATTCATACCTGCTCTGGACATTAGTGATCTAAGGCTGTCTCTGGCAAACAATCGCATAAGTTCATCATCCAGAGAGAGGAAAAATCTCGAAGTTCCAGGGTCTCCCTGTCTTCCTGAACGACCTCTTAGCTGGTTGTCAATACGTCTGGATTCATGTCTTTCTGTTCCTAAAATATATAGACCACCAAGTTCTTTAACTTCTTCGTAGTCTTTTCTCCAATTGGAATATTCCTGATCGTATGCTTTTTTGAATTCTTCATCAGTTGCTGTTGTTCCACATTTTTTTCTTGCTCTAAAATCAGGGTTTCCGCCAAGTTTAATATCTGTACCTCTACCCGCCATATTTGTTGCTATTGTTATAGAACGTTTAGCACCGGCTTCTGCAATTATATGAGCTTCTCTTTCATGATTCTTGGCATTAAGAACTTCATGTTTGATACCTCTTCTGGAAAGAAGTTTTGAAATATGTTCTGATTTTTCAATAGATACTGTTCCTACAAGAACTGGTTGCCCTCTTTTATACTGAACCTCTATCTCATCACAAATTGCATTATATTTAAATTCTTCTGTAAGATATATAACATCATTTTTATCAATTCTGGCCAGCGGCCTGTTTGTTGGTATAACTACAACATCTAAATTATAAATTTTCCCAAATTCTCTGGCTTCTGTATCTGCAGTACCAGTCATACCTGAAATTTTTGTATACATTCTAAAGAAATTCTGAAAGGTTATGGTAGCCAGTGTTCTATTTCTACGGGCAATACGAATGCCTTCTTTTGCTTCAATAGCCTGATGAAGACCTTCAGAATATCTTCGCCCATGAAGAACTCTTCCTGTAAATTCATCTACAATTTCAACAGTACCATTCTGAACAACATAATCAACGTCTATATTAAATAGATAATGTGCCTTCATGGCCTGGGTGAAATAGTGTACAAATTCAAAGTTTTCATCATTATAGAGTGAGTCTTTAATTATACCTGCCTGAATAAGCACCTCTTCTATTCGTGTCATCCCTTTTTCTGTAAATATTACTTTTTTAGTTTTTTCATCTATTTGAAAATCACCATCACTTAATTCAGGGTATTCTCCTGTTTCAGGATCTTTACTGCTTTCTTTAAGTTTGGAAACGAGTCTGTTGACATCAGAGAATTTTTTTGTATTATCTTCTGCCTGACCGGATATTATTAATGGTGTTCGGGCTTCGTCAATAAGAATTGAATCTATCTCATCAATAATACAGTAGTTATGATTTTTCTGGACACGACCTTCATTTGTCCATCTCATATTATCCCTTAGATAATCAAAACCAAATTCATTATTGGTTCCATAAGTTATATCGCATTCATATCCTTTTTTTCGGGATTCATTATCCATATTGGAAATAATATTTCCTACACTTATTCCCATGAGAGAGAACACAGGTTTCATCCATTCCGAATCTCTTTCTGCAAGATAGTCATTAACTGTAATAACATGAACGCCCAGACCAGCTAGAGAATTTAAATAGGCAGCGGGTACACTTGAGAGGGTTTTTCCTTCCCCTGTTTTCATCTCCATTATTCTTCCCTGATGGAGAGAGATACCGCCCATTAGCTGAACATCATAGGGACGCTCTCCTAATGTTCTTCTGGATGCTTCTCTTGCAAGAGCAAACGCTTCCGGCAAAAGCTGATCCAGACTTTCACCTTCTAACAGCCTTTTTTTGAAAATTTCTGTTTGCTTTGGAAACTCTTCGTTTGAAAGTCTCAAAGCCCAGGCTTCAAGCTCATTTATTTTATGTACAAGGGGAAGTAATTCTTTTAAATCTTTTTCATTTTTTGATCCAAAAAGTACGTTGATAATTCCAGGCATTTATATAATCCTCACAGCATATCTGATAATCACCATAATATACTGCTGTTCATGTGTGAAATTCAACCTAAAAGGGATGGAAAAAGGGGGCGGAGGTTAATATATTAATACTAGATTTGCGAAAAAAGCTTAGGTTGTATATACGAGCAGCCAACTTGTTGGAAATCCGCACAAAAACAAACCGAATTCATGGACATTACTAAAGCCTCAATATTTGACAGATCACATAGTTAAGCATATATTTGTAGTAGACCAATTTGGTCAATATAGAATGAGGAGAGTAGAAATGCTGCTTACAAATATGTATGAAGCCAAAACACATCTTTCGTCACTCATCCAAAAAGCTCTTAATGGTGAAGAAGTTGTTATTGCAAAATCTGGAAAGCCATTGGTTGAATTAGTTCCTTATACTGCTCCAGAAGAGAAAATAAAGTTTGGTTTATTAAAAGGACAAATTAGTATACCAGATGATTTTGACAATTTTGATGGGGAAGTTGCAGATATGTTTTCAGATTATGTTCCGGATCAAAAATAATGCCTTTAATACTTGATACTTGTGTTTTCCTTTGGCTGCTGCAGATTCCACAGTACTAAATAGTCTAACATTTCATCATAAAGATCCTTTTGACAGAATGCTTATTGCGCAGGCAATATCAAGAAATATAACAATAATAACCGGAGATAAAATTTTTGCTAAATATTCTGCAAGAACTATTATTATTAAATAAAGGTATTTACGGTATCGCTGATTTTAGTTTATAAGATTGACATTTTTAATACATAGAGCTTACTATAAGTCATGAAATGCAATTTTATAAGGCTTCAAATTTTAATATTAATTGTCTATTCGCTTGTTTCTTTTTCTGCGTGTAATTCTAAGTCAGGGATGGAAAGAAAGCTTTTATTTGATCTTGCCCTTGGTCGAGGAGAGGATCAGATTGATCTTATTCAGATGGAAAATGTGCCATTTGATAAAAAATCACGTATAGTAATGAAAGACGGGCTTATTTATATAGGAAATGGTAATTCCAATAAAATTATGGAATTTAGTTCCTATGGGGATATTCTTTCTCTTCATTATAATCCCAATGAGAATCCAGAGCCCATATTACTTAGCAATGTCAGTTCTGGCGGAGAGTCTTCAAATAGAAATGCATACCCGTTTAATTTTAGAAATATTGGGGAAATTGCAGTTACCAGTAAAAATAATCTACTGGTGGAGGATACTGTACCAGATAATCGTAGTGATTATGATGAAGCTACAGATAGTATACTAAATAGAATTGTATTAAGGTTTGATAATACGGGCAAATTTATTAATTTTCTTGGTAGAGAGGGTATTGGAGGTACACCATTCCCTTATATTGAGAAAATAGAAGTTAATAATGAAGATGAAATTATTATTATAACCAGGACAACTAAAACATGGAATATTTACTGGTTTTCTAATAAGGGATCTCTTAAATATACTGTTAAAATTCCATTAGATAATCTTCCTGTCCCTCTGGAAGGGAATTTTATTCCCTCTCTTGAGACAATTGTTCCTGATCGAACTGAAAATTCAGTATATCTTAAAATAGATTATTATGATAAAAAAGATAATAATCTTGATTACACAATGTCCTATCTATGGATACTTGATCTTAAGCAGGAGAGCTATATTAGATTTATTCGTATACCTGATTTGAATAAAGATGAAAGTGATGATATCCCAGGTTTTTTAGGTGTTAATAATGCAGGTAAGTTTTTCTTTCTTACTTACATTTCTAATAATATTTCCCAGGTTATGGTATTGGATAAAAATGGAACAGTTATTACCAGAAGTGAATTATCTATGATGGATGATCAGATATCGTATAGAGATTTGTATCTGGATTCGAGCGGTCTTTTAGTTGCATTACTTGGTAAGTACGATAAAGCTGAAGTTGTATGGTGGCGAAGTGACCATCTTGCAGGAGTACAGGATGAAGATAGTTAGTCCAAAGGTAATGTCTGAAATTGATAAGCAGACAATAGATAATTTTAAAATTCCCGGATCGTTATTGATGGAAAATGCAGGAATTAAGTGCTGGTTGTGTACAGAACAATTTATTGAAAAAAATAATTTGACAAATACAAATATTGTCATCCTTGCAGGTTCTGGAAATAATGGTGGAGATGCACTGGTTTTTGCAAGGCATTCATGGATTTCAGGTATCAAAAATATAAGTATTATTTTTTTAAAAAATACTGGCAGCGAGTTGTTTATGCTGCATAAAAAAATATGTGAAAATCTAAAAATACCTATTTTAAATTATTCTGAAGAGAAAGAAGTAGCATCAAAAGTTATTTCTGAATCGGGATTAATAATTGATGGTCTTACAGGTACAGGATTACTTGGACCACTTCGTTCAAATACAGCAGAGCTTGTAAAACTTGCAAATTTAAGTACTGGTAAAAAAATATCAATAGATATTCCCAGTGGTTTGGGAGAGATATATAAAGAAGATTATCCCGTAATTAAGGCCGATTTAACTCTGACAATTGGTCTTCCCAAAACAACTCTATACTATCCTGATCTGAGATCCTTTTCAGGTGAGATTAGAGTAGTCGATATGGGGTTTCCTCCCTCTCTTCTGGATAATCCCTCTGATGCAGGTGATATCTATTATAATAATGAATTAAAATTACCGAAAATAGATAATTGGGCGCATAAAGGCACAAGAGGACATACAGCTGTTTTTGCCGGTTCTGTTGGTACTGTAGGTGCAGCAGTTCTTTCTTCAAGTGCTGCTGGAAGATCCCGGTCTGGCCTGGTAACTTTATTTGCTGATCGAAATATTTATACTGAATTAGCTTCCAGTTTAATTTCAGTAATGGTTAAAAAGATAGATCCTGAAATATTAGAAATACCTCTTGAAGGGGTTACTTCCATATTAGCTGGACCTGGATGGGGAATTAATAGTAGAGAAAATTTACTGAAACAACTGTTTGAAAGTAATATTCCAGGGGTTCTTGATGCAGACGGGTTAAACATCCTTACAAAAATAAAAACTGTAATTGAAAACAACCCAGGATATCTTAAAGGGCAATGGGTGTTTACACCACATCCTGGTGAATATGCCCGTTTTACAGGTATTGATAAAAATAAATTCCTTATTTCTCCTCTATCGTATCTTAGAAATACAGCAGCTGAATATGGGGCTGTAATCGTTTTGAAGGGGCATGTAACTTTTATTGTAACCCCTTCCGGAGATTACACTATTGTTGATGGTATGAACCCCTCACTTGCTACCGGTGGAAGTGGAGATGTTCTTGCTGGTATAATTGCAGGATTACTTGCCCAGGGACTTTCTCCTTATACTGCAGCTGTAGCAGGTGTTACAATTCATCAGAAAATAGGTAAATTATGTTTCAAAGAGAAGGGATGGTTTTTAGCAGAGGATCTTCTTTCATATATATCCATGGCTGTTAAAGAGATGGAAATTTTATGATTAATAGAGATCCGGATTATCAGGGGCATCAGTATCATTTTAATAAAGATGAGTATGAAAACAGTAGGTTTACAGAACCAAAATCATATAAAGGTGGTGCATTTAAACGAAATAGAACTCTTCTTATTACACTTTTAGATATAGCGGTAATTGTTTTAATAATAGTTGTTGTCATTCCTTTTGTAAGAAAATCATACGAGATACCAGATTTAAATGGGTACAGCCTTAATTTATCAGATTACCATAGTGAAAATGATATATTTCTTAGTTTATCGATTTTTAATAAGGATAAAGGTGAAAGTAATATTGCTGATTTAGTGGATATTGAATTTTACCTTGAAAACAGTGAAGAACATATTTTTATAAATGATCTTCTCCCTTTACCTGGGAAATCTTTAATCTACCGCACTAGTTTTACTTTTGATGGATCAAAGATTGCAAGCTCTAAAGTTACAATTAAAGGAACCAGTTCTGTTTTAAATATAAAAATTGATAAAAAATAAATTAGATTTGCTCTCTTGACCTATATATTACTTTTCATTATGTTTTAATTATAAAGCGGGGTTATTATGGTTCAATTTTATTTCTTAGCAATTTGTTTAAATCTTATTGGTGGATTAGTACTGGCTGCACCATATTTTCAGGATCGTTTTCCTATGATCTCCAGATTAAGAGAAACTCTTTACAGTAAAACTTCTTTACGTATTGGATTAATATCATCCCTATTAGTTGTAGGAATTTTAAAAATAATTAGTGTTTTTATTGGAGACGTAATTATTGTTGGAGATTTGCTGCCTGTACTCGCACTTTTAACTTCTGGTTTTACACTTTTAGTTGAATATATATCTGAAGGTAATGAAGCAGAAAAAGGTTTTATTATTAAAATGGATAGCATTTTTGTAAAACACTCATCAATAGTAGGTGTTGCTGCTATAGTAATCGGTGTTTTGCATTTTATTTTTCCAAGTGTACTTTTTCTATAGAATGATAATTTCTACCGCAGGAATTGCAATTAAAAATGGTAAATTCTTACTCGCACTAAGACATCCAGGTACATCAATTGGAGAGAGTTGGGAATTCCCAGGTGGAAAAGCTGAAAAAGGGGAAACTCCTTCAGATGCATTAATCAGAGAGTTTCGGGAAGAACTTAATATAGCAATTGAGGTTGGGGAAAGAATTTGCAGTGGTAATTTTATAAATAGAAATAAGGAATTTGAAATTTATGGGTTTCTTATCCAGCTATTATCAGAGAAATTTATACTTATTGAACACAGTAAAATAGGGTGGTTTTCAATAGATGAAATGGCCAGCCTTAAAATGGCTGGCTCAGATAATCAGATTGTTCAGAAACTTAAAGAAAAATTTCTGGAGTAGATAACTATTACAGCACTACTATTGCAATGCACAAATCTCTTTAAATGTTTGTACCCGCAGGTATAATCCCATTTTTTGAAATTACTATAATACCATCTACTATCCAGTAATTGTCATATTCTCCGTCTATACGTTCTTTATGGTCTACTCCGATACGGCATCCATCTCCAATTCTTGCATTTATATCAATAATAGCTTTTTTAATCATTGAACCTCTGCCTATACCAAGATTTGGCAGACCCTTTTTCTCATTTCCCTTTTTCTGTATTTCAGTTTCGTAGTAGGTTGCACCCATACAGTATACACTGTCCAGATTTGCTCCTGATTCTATTATAGTTCTTATACCAATTATTGTATTAACTATTGATGCATTGGTAATAATGCTCC
Source organism: Spirochaetia bacterium (assembly GCA_029932585.1). Taxonomy (GTDB): domain Bacteria; phylum Spirochaetota; class Spirochaetia; order B11-G9; family B11-G9; genus JAJRQE01. The sequence goes on from JAOZPU010000002.1 coordinate 68,246, forward strand.
CTTCCGCCGCCAGGGATTGGGAAACAGTACAGAAATTCATTTTTGTGGCAGGCAGATGCCTTCTGTGAGTATATATTGGACTATTTTCATCGTAGAAATTAAATTTTGGTGTAAGTGATGCTATATCAAGGTTGGATTCAAAAAAGGCCTTAATTGTTCCTATATCCTCCCAGAACCCGGTAAAAGGATAAACATTTATATGCCTGTCCTTAATAGCTTTTGGAAGTATATCTTTACCAAAGTCAACCAGATCATTATCCAGCAGCTCTTCCATTGTTTTTGCATTAAAGACATATATACCCATAGATGCCATAAATCTTTTATTTGGATCTACATTTTCCATTCCTTTTACAAGAATTTGATCAAATTGCAAATCAGAAATATCCATATCAGAAGAAGGTTTTTCCAGAAAAGATAACGCTTTTCCTGTTTTATCACACCTGACAATACCCAAACCTTCAGCATCCGTTCTTGTTACAGGAGTAGAGGCTATTGTCACCTCAGCTCCACTTTTTTTATGATTATTAATCATATCCTCAATATCCATTCTATAGAGTTGGTCTCCGGAAAGGATAACGTAATAGTCAGGATTCTGCCCGCGGAAGTGCATAAGATTTTTTCTTACAGCATCTGCAGTTCCTTCATACCAGCTTGTATTTTCAAAAGTTTGTTCTGCTGCAAGAATCTCGACAAATCCTTTTGTAAATACATCAAAAATATAGGTATTTGAAATATGATTATGAAGGGAAGCGGTATTAAACTGTGTTAGAATATAAATCTGTTTTAGATCAGAATTTATACAATTAGATATTGGAATATCTACAAGTCTATATTTACCACCAAAAGGTACTGCCGGTTTTGCTCTTTCCTTTGTCAGAGGGTAAAGTCTTGTTCCTTTTCCGCCACCAAGAACTATTGCTACAGTTTTTTCCATTGTTGCTCCTATATAATAGTAAAAAGTATATGATATTATCTTTTTAGTAAGAATTTCATCATCTTTTTATTGTTTTCCTTATATAGTAGCCTAAATTAGATATTGTTTGCGGTCAAGGAAAATCTTTTTTAGATTTTTTTTCATTTTCCTATATACTATACATATGTCAAGTAGTATTATGGGTGTATGAAACGTATTCAACGAACAACGGGTTTTGGTTCTCCGGCAGAAGCTTATGCAGAAAATGATATAGACTGGACTTCTCTATTATTACCTAAACCCCATGCAATGTATGTTTTTACCATAAATGGCAGTGGAAATGAGGAATATAAAATATGTGATAAAGATCTTGCTATAATTGATTGTTCTTTAATCCCAAGGAAAGGAGATTTAATTATACACACTGTAGATGGTGAATTTGGTATAGGAGAGTTTGTCGGAGCTGAAAAAGATATTGTAGGTGTGGTCAGCCGCCTTGTACGTTTTCTTAGGTCTTAATGATTGGATTAGTGGACTGCCAGAGTTTTTACTGTTCCTGTGAGAGTGTATTCAGACCGGATTTAAAGGATAAACCCATAATAGTTTTATCTAATAACGATCATTGGATAATTGCCTTGAATCCTGAGGCAAAAGCGCTGGGATTAAAGAGAGGGTTAAGATTCAAAGAATCCCGGAAAATAATTGACAATAATAATGTAGTATTTTTTTCCTCTAATTATACCCTCTATAATGATATATCATGGAGGGTTATGGAAAATCTTCGGAATTTGTCTCCCCAGGTTGAAATCTATTCAATTGATGAAGCATTTATAGATCTTTTTGGATTTAAAAATCTCAAAGTCTATGGGGAAGTAATACGGAAGACAATAAAAAAGCAAACCCGCATTCCTACTACTATTGGAATAGCCCCTACTAAATCACTTGCAAAAGTGGCTCAAAGGCTTGCAAAGCAGATGGAAGGCAGTCTTCTGTTGGAGACTGCCGGTGATATTTCAAGAGCCTTGACTATAACTCCGGTAAAAGATCTTTGGGGAATAGGTTCTGCATATGCAAAGAAATTGGAATTAGCAGGTATTAGAACAGCTGCTGATTTTATTAATATTCCTGAGTGGGTAGTAAAAAAGGAGATGACATCTGTTGGGTGGTTGCTTCAAAGGGAATTGAAGGGCATTCCCATGGCAGAGCTGACGGTGGAAGTTAATCCACGGAAAGGTATTATAAGTGCCAGGCAATTTAGTAAACCTGTTAAAGATCTTTCCATAATAGATGAGGCCATATCCTACTATGCCGAACTGGCTGTTGAGAAGTTAAGAAAGCAGGCTTGTACAACAAACTTTGTTACTGTATCTCTGGAAGCATTTGGAAGAGCCCGGCATGCCAGTGCAGAAACAACAGCCACAGATTATTTACCTGATATTATCTCTGTAGCCAAAGCTTTATTAAAAAAAATATATTCTCCGGATTTTGAGTACTGGAGAACGACAATTTTTCTTTTTGGAATAGAACCTGTTAGTGGTAAACAGATAAATTTCTTTGATTATAATAGTTCAAAGAAGGGATACCTTCTAAAAAAAGTGGATGAGATAAATGATAAGTATGGGCAGCATGCAATTCATCCCTGTGCCAGTGAGTTTAGAGAAGACTGGGGAATGCATAGAAATTATCTGTCCCCTAATTATACAACACGTATAAAAGATTTCCCTGTAGCCCAGACTCTCTTTAATAAATAAATTTACAGGGTGCATTGCAGGGGTTCATTGGGGACGGAGGAACTTTGTTTGAATGTAATTTTTGGATAAAATTCTTATCCTGCCTCGACAGGTTTCATAAAGATGGTATAATCAAATATGACTAACCTTAAAGATAAGCTTAACACACTCTCATTGGACAGGGCTTTTACAGATAATGTAACCAGATGGGAGAAAATTCCTTCCCGGAATGGAAAATATACGAATATTCCGGAAAAAGTTTTTCCTGTAATAAAAGAGACTCTTTTTTCCAGAGGAATAACACAACTCTATTCCCATCAGGCCGAAAGCTTTACCAGTGTAACTGCAGGAGAGAATATAGTTGTTGTGACTCCCACAGCCAGTGGTAAGTCTCTTTGTTATAATCTACCTGTTCTTCAAAAGCTTATAGAAAATCCTGAGGAAAGAGCCTTGTATCTTTTTCCAACAAAGGCTCTTAGTCAGGATCAGCAGTCGGAGTTAAATGAACTTATTTTAGCTGGAGAGATACCTATTAAGGTTTCTACATACGATGGTGATACACCAGCCTCTGTTAGAGTTTCTGCACGGGAATCCGGAAGAATTGTAATAAGTAATCCTGATATGCTTCATTCGGGAATACTTCCTAATCATCCAAAATGGATAAAGTTTTTAAGTAATTTAAAATATGTTGTTATAGATGAAGTTCATATCTACAGAGGTATTTTTGGTTCCCATATGACCAATGTTATACGACGTCTTAAACGGATTGCAAATTTTTATGGCTCTGATCCTGTATTTATCTGCTGTTCAGCAACTATAAGTAATCCTCTGGAACTGGCCAGACAGATAGTCGAATCGGATCTAAAACTTATTAATAAAAGTGGAGCTCCAACAGGGGAGAAACATATCGTTTTATATAATCCCCCACTGGTTGATCCTGTTCAGGGGATCCGAAGGGGTGTTGTCCTGGAATCAAGTAAAATAGCAACCAAATTCCTTGCTGATAAAATTAAAACCATTGTATTTTCCAGGTCCAGAGTAAGAACTGAACTGATTGCATCCTATATAAATAAAAATTTAAGAAATCATTTTAATGAAAATAAAAAAATAAGGGTAGAGGCATATAGGGGAGGGTATCTTCCCAGAGAAAGAAGAGCCATAGAAAAGGGTTTGCGCACTGGTGAAATCCAAGGTGTTGTTTCTACAACTGCCCTGGAACTTGGAATTGATATTGGAGGGTTGGATTTAGCTGTTTTGGCAGGTTTCCCGGGATCAATATCTTCAGTCTGGCAGCAGGCAGGAAGGGCAGGGCGAAGTAATACCTTGTCTGCTGCAATAATAATTGCTTCTGCCTCTCCCGTCGATCAGTATCTGGTAAAAAATCCGGATTATTTTTTTGGACGAAGTCCTGAATCTGCCTGGATCAATCCGGATAACATATTTATACTTCTGGATCACCTTAAATGTGCAGTTTTTGAACTTCCTTTTCAGGATACAGATGAGTTTTCCGGGCCTGTTACAGATTTTATGTCATATTTAGAGGAGGAAGGTGTTGTCCGATTATCCGGGGGAAGCTGGTACTGGGCGGACAGATCTTACCCAGCAGAGCAGGTGGGGCTGCGATCTGCTTCTCCTGATAATATTGTTATAATAAATACAACTAAGGGTAAGAATGAGGTTATTGGTGAGATGGATCTTCCTTCTGCAAAGGAACTTTTATTTCAGAATGCAGTTTACATACATCGTGGAGAACAGTATCTGTCTAAAGCACTTGATATAGAAAATAAGTGCTGCTATGTGGAGGAGGCAGATCTAAACTACTATACCGACTCTATCGTAAAGACTGATATTAAATTGCTTCAAAATGATGCAGAAGATATATCGAATACCTGCAGGACAATAATGGGTGATGTTCTGGTAAGAAGTCAGGTTACAAAATACAAAAAACTTAAATTTTCTACACATGAAAATATAGGCTATGGAGATATATATCTTCCCGAAGAGGAGATGCATACTCGGTCTGCAGTTCTTGTTTTAGAAAAGAATACTGTCTCAGGTAAGGCCTTTGCTTTAATTGATGACACTCTTAAAGAAGAAGTGATTGGTCGTATAGGAACAGTTTTAAAGAATGTAGCTCCGGTTTTTCTTATGTGTGACAGTCATGATATTGCAGTCGCAGAGAGACTTAAGGATCAGTATACAGAAGAACCGTCACTCTATTTTTATGACTCCTGTCCGGGAGGTTCAGGGTTGGCTGAGGGTTTTCTAAAAAAATTCCCTTTGATCTTACAGGCAGCAAATGATCTTGTCAGTTCCTGTAATTGTGAAAAAGGATGTCCCTCCTGTATTGGCCCTGTGAGTGAAAAAGGTCAGGAGATGGTAAAGGGAGAAGTTTCAAAATTTTTAAGAACATGGCTTTTTTCTGTAATTGATAATTCAGAAGAATCTGACTGATATGGGTTCGGGCGGGGCGCTGACTGGTCGTTTAAGTCGAATACGAACTTCCAGAAATAGTAAAAGTGTTTCAACGCAAAAAAATGAATCTATCACCTTATTAAAGCATCCATGGAGGCATATAAAGCCTTTTGTATCAATACGCCAGAGTTTTTCTACTTCTCCTTTTAATAATATAATTCCTAAAAATATACCTCTCTTATTTCCCCAGATGGAGAACAGGAATATTGAAAAGCTACTTTTTTATGATCTTGAAACTACCGGATTATCCGGGGGAGCTGGCACATTAGCATTTCTTGCAGGATTTGGATGGGTAGAAAATGACAGATTAATTATTAATCAGTATTTTCTTCATGATTTTCCCGGTGAAATAGATTTTCTTTTATTAATTAAAGAATTGCTTACAGATGACAAAATACTTGTTTCTTACAATGGGAAAAGTTTTGACCATCCTCTTCTTAGAACCAGGTTTCTAATGAAAGGATTAAAGCTCCCTTCGATATCTGAAATTGATCTACTTCACACTTCAAGAAGGTTGTGGAAAAATAGACTCCCTTCCTGTCGACTTGGAGTTATCGAAGACAGAATCCTGGATATTCACAGGGTTAATGATATTCCAGGAATTGAAGTACCTGATATATATTTTGATTTTTTAAAAACCAATAAATCCGAGCCTTTAGAGGGAGTTTTTAAACATCACCTACAGGATATTAAATCTCTGGCTTTTCTTCTTGCCTATATTAATGGGCAATGGTTTAATCCTTTCAATATTCCTGAAAATGATAAAACTTCTTTTGGTAAAATAATGCTATTTAGGAATAGAGAAGAGGGGCTAGAACTTTTAAAACAAAGTTTTCTTAAAAAAGATAATGAAGCTGGTAAAATATTAAGTATTTATTATAAGCGGAATAAAAATTTAACTGCAGCCGTAAATATCTGGAAAGAGATGTGGAATAACAGCCAGGAGTTATTTCAGGGGCTGGAGCTGGCAAAATACTATGAACATAAAACAAAAGAGATAGAATCTGCATTGGAAATTGTTAAGTTACTTATGCAAAAAGAGAACACTGAAAGGATAATGAGTAAACTGGAACACAGAATGAAGCGACTGGAAAGAAAAAGCGTTTCAGGCTGACAAATGTCTGAACTATGATTTGTTAATCCTAATTCAAACACTTTTTATACAGTACCTCATATTCCTTTGCATATTTTTCCCACTGAAATTCCATAACCATTCCTCTCTGCCTTATTCCATCTATACTCTCTCTGTTATTTCTCCAGAGATCCAGTACAGATGTTACAGTGCTAACAATAGATTCAGAACTCATTTCAGGAATATGAAATCCTGTACTGGTTTTTTTATCTGTAAAATAATCTGAAACTGTGTCTTTTAATCCTCCAGTGGCTCTTACTATGGGAATTGATCCATATTTAAGGGAGTATACCTGGTTCAGGCCGCAGGGTTCATATTTACTTGGCATTAAAAAGAAGTCACTACCTGCTTCTATTAAATGAGCAAGGGTATTATCAAACTCAAGATAAACTTTAAGATTAGGAAGTTCATTGTCCAGTTTTCTAAGCTCATCTTCTATCCATTGTTCACCTGTACCCAGAATAATTAACTGCACATCTTTATTTTTACATATTTGTCTAATTGCACCTACTTTCTCCCCGACAGTGCAGAGTTCTCCAAATCCCTTTTGATCGACAAGCCTTCCTACCATTCCAATCAATACAGTCTCTGGATCCAATAATAGTTTTGCCTTTTTCTGAAGTCTTTCTTTTAAAATCCACTTATTTTCCAATTTTTTTGCAGAAAAATTCATTTCCAGGAGTTTGTCCTTCTCAGGATCCCACTCTGAATAATCCACACCATTTAAAATACCTGAAAATGCATCTTTTTTACTTAAAAGTAGTTTCTCAAGACCATGTCCGAACCCTTCAATTTTAATTTCTTCCGCATAACTTGGACTTACTGTTGTTACAGCTTTACTATTCTCAATACCTGCTCTTAGAAAATTAATTTCATCATTATATTTTGCTTCATTACTACTTATCATATCCCAGGAGAGCCCGGTAGAAAGGATATCATATTTTGAGAAATTTCCCTGATATCCTGTGTTATGAATTGTAAATACTGATTCTGTATCTAAAAAACTACCATTTAATTTATTTTTATGCAGGTATGAGGCTACAAGACCGGCAGGCCAATCATGGGAATGTATAATATTTGGTATCCAGTTTAGATTTGTTGATATAGAAAAGGCTGCTGCTGAAAGAATTGCAAATCGATAATGATTATCTCTATAAGCATGACTGCCATTTTCCCCATAAATACCGGTTCTCTCTGTAAATATAGGATGTTTTATAAAATATACTTTAACTTCACTTTCAGGTAGTATTGTTTGTACTATTTGAAGAGTTTCTTCTTTATATCCCATTACTACATTGAGGTCATCAATAATAGTTTTAGAATTATTAAAATCCAGAAAAGAATAACCTGGGATAAGGATTCTTACATCATGACCTGAACTGCTTAGTTGACGGGAAAGAGCTGCCACCACATCTGCAAGCCCTCCTGATTTAGCATATGGAACGCATTCACTGGAAACCATTAGTATTTTCATAATAGTATTAGAGCAAAAAGAAACATATGAGTCAAGGAATAATAAATTGCAAAAAAAAGTACCTATTTATCCGTGAAATTATTTTTGTGCACTATTTTGATTAAAAATGATCGTATATGTTCTTATTGTCTTTACTATCTCTGGAAAAACATATATATTGGGAAAAATATTTTAACAAAACTAAAAGCCTGGTCGGAAGCAAGCTTGTCTGGTCGCAACTTCGTTGCTGCTCGACTATGCAACCTTACCTGCTCGGC
>JAOZPU010000115.1 GCA_029932585.1 Spirochaetia bacterium
GTGGAACGACCTTTTTCTTCTCCTACGACCAAAATTTCATGTTCCACCATTTCTTTAATGATCTACAGCAGTGTATGAACCTCAAAGTATTTCAACAATACCCCTGTTACCATCCACACGAAGATGTTGGCCAGTCTTAATTTCAACAGTGGCGTTAGGCACACCTACAACTGCAGGAATTGCATATTCTCTGGCAATAACAGAACCATGGGCCAGCTCACCTCCGATATTCATAACAAGCCCTGCAGCATTGATAAAGAGGGGCGTCCAGCCAGGATCCGTAAATGGAGCAATAAGAATTTCTCCAGGCTTAAGTGTTTCGGTCAGGGGGTCAAGTACGACATGAGCAATGCCTTCGGCAACACCCGGTGAGACTGGATTCCCCAAAAGTGCACCAGGAGGAGCGACATCCACCTGATGACGGACAATTGGAGTTTCTCCGTCACTGGTCAAGATCAGGGGTGGTGTCAGTTTTTGAAATTTTTCAAGATCATCTTTTCGCCTATTGATAAGTTCATCCCAATGGGTGGATGTGTCATTCCAGATTTCCAAAAGCTCCTGGGAGGTTAAAAACCATAGATCATCCTTGCTGGTAAGCTTCCCCTCCTGAACAAGTCTAAGGGCATTCTTTTTCAGAATCTGTTTAACTACCCAAAATAACCGTATGAGTACAAATTTATGATGCTCCCGCATTCCCCCGGTTTCAGTAAGTACATGATACAGACGTTTTATTTTCCAGACCCTTAATTTACCTAACAGACCATGTCCTGCTATTCCAAGTAACTCCAAAAAAACTTCTTCCCGTTTAGCTGCCTGGGCAACAAACAGAGAACGGCTGCTCTCTGTTTTCAGAATATTTCCACCGATTACCATAAGTACAGGAAGAGGGTTTTCATTCCACCGAGGCATCATAATATCTATTTCCGAGGACCCCCGGGATCCATAATTATCAAGAAATTTCTTCCATGCAGTAAAGAAAGGAGCACTTCCATCAATTTTCTCTGCTTTTTCCAACCAGGAAAAGGTATCTTTATCCAGATGGGTAAACCACTCTGCAAGACTGGGAGATTGTTTTGCCAGATCTGCCAGATCACCAAGTGCAAGATTCATCTCCGTAACAACATTGCCCTGGATTCCCAGAGTAAGTGCTTCGATCTTTTCCGGAGAAAGTAGTTTTTTTGCTGTTTTGGTGAGTAGCCGGGCTGCAATATTTCCTGCCGCTGCTTCGGGAACCCAGTTAAGAAAGAAAGGAAATGTATCCTGAATAACATCAAAAATTACTTGTATCTGCTTCTTCCCGGGAGAATAATCTTCCAGTAAGGAAGCAGTCTCTGTTATAAAAGTATCAATCCTTTCATTTGTCTGGTAGGTGAAACCTTCCAAATTACGCCTCCAGAGAGTTTTTAATACTCTGGTAAAAATCCCAAAGATAAATTTTATTGTTTTAAGTGAAAGGTGAATACCATGTGGACCTTTAAATTCAGGACGTGCCATGGCAAGTTTAAATGCCCGGGGTGCCAGTATATCAAATTGAGAGAGTAAACCAAATAGCACACGATGAGCCAGAGGATGTCTCAGCCCTTGTGTCACATCTACAAATATCCTTCCACCGCTGAATTTTAGATATGGAGTTGATCCATCAGTATTCAACTTTACAGGAAGGATAATTGGGAAAAGGGACAAGCTCAAGGGGGCCATGGCACGTATCATGTTCTGCTGATGCCCAAGACTAAAAAAAACATGAAGGCTGTTGTCCGGTGAAACTAATTCATCTGCAGGGTACAGGGATGTTATAGGACGGGACTGGAGAAGATAGATATTACCTCCTGCAACAGCCCACTCGATATCCTGCGGACTTTCATAATGGGACTCAACCTGAGAGCCCATCTCAGCTAAAGCCAGTATTTCATTATCTGAAAGAACAATCTGGTTTTGTTGTTCCAAAGATAGTTGCTCCTGACGGATTCCTCCCTCCTTCTCAGGAAAAACAGCTATTAGTTTTTCAGATATTCTGGAGTCAATAACTGAATTATTACGTTTGTCCACCCGGTAAGAGTCCGGAGTAACTGCTCCGCTTACAAGAGCCTCACCCAATCCGAAACTAGCATCAATTGCTAATGTATGCCGATGCCCGGTCAGGGGATCTACAGTAAACATTATACCCGATTTTTCAGCCATTACCATCTGCTGGACTACAACAGAAAGAGCTACATCCTCATGAGAAAAATTATTCTGATTACGATAGATTATTGCCCTGTCATTAAAAAGGGAGACCCAGCAGCGCCGGACTCCATCCAATAACTTATCTTTACCAATAATATTCAGATATGTATCCTGCTGCCCTGCAAAAGAGACACCAGGTAGATCTTCAGCAGTTGCTGAGGAACGCACAGCATAGGCTTCATGAATACCTGCTTCTGTCCACGCCTGTATGGCAGCAATAGCCACATCTCCGGGAACAGGTGTATCAAGGAGAACCTCCCGCACATATCGACCTGCTTTTCGTACATCCTCCAGATCCACTGCACTGTTTAACCGGTTATAAAGCTTTTCCTTTTGCGGCACACTATCAATAAAGCGGTGGAAAGCAGCAGTTGTAAGGCAGAATCCTGGAGGTACATGAAATCCTGCCGCAGCCATCTCTCCAAGATTGGCTCCCTTGCCGCCGACAAGAGGGAGGTTATCTGCACGAATCTCTTTAAAGTCCATAATAAATGTTTCATTGTTTGTCATAATAGTTGTGATATTCCTTTAATTATAAATATTAGTCCAAAGATTACCGGTGCTCCAATACCTATTGCACGACTGTGGGTCTGTATTGCATTTTTAAGTTTGTTTAACAGTGTACCGGCATGTTTTGGAAACAGCAAATAGATACTTACCGGAATAAGCACCGAAAGAGAGAAAACAAGCGCTGCCACCAAAGCAATAATCATCTTTTGCCCCAGGGGCAGATCGCTAAGAATAACCCCCGAAAGTGCTGTCAGATACAGGGCAAGATTCTTGAAGTTGATCAGTGAAACAAGGGAACCGAACCCAAAAGACTTAAGGGGAGTCAATTTGTCAACAAAAGAGAAAAAACGGGGAGGAGATGGACTTTCAACAGTGGGTTTTCGCTTATTACGAAAAGCAATTCCCAAAAGGAGTAATCCCAGAAAAAGCAAAAAGATAGATACACCTAAAGGAAGCTCACTCCCGCTATTTTGGATTTTTCCATATCCAAAGCTAACAGCTGAAATACCAATTAGACAATATGCACCTGTATACCCAAGAGCATAGGCAAGTCCATTTCGCCATCCTCTATCAGAGATTAATAAAAGAATTACAAGGGTTATGGATCCGATTGAAAGTAGCCCAGAGGAAGCAAATATCAAAGTCTGTACAAGCAAAGGTAACATAAAGCATCCTATTGTTAGTGTATACTTAATAACGGAACAAAGAGTACCTTGAAATTTACTATCTAGTAAACACTTTTCACACACCTGAATCCAGTGTTACTGCTGTATGTCTCAGGATCGCGCCCGGAACGTCCGGTAATACGTATAAAAACAGCATTGGGATCGTCCCACCCTCCGCCGCGAACAACCTTTTTATTATAATTTGGCTCATCTTCTCCCCATGGGCCAAATTGACGATAAGAATCTATAAGCTCTGAAGCTTCAGTATAAGGTCGGTGATAGTCTGACATCCACTCCGATACATTGCCTATCATATCATACAAACCAAATCCATTTGCAGGATAGCTTCCTACTGATTTTGTATTTATTTTACGAAGTCCTATTAATCGCCATACTCCTGCTATAAAAGATTCGCCCTTAAATCGATAGTTAGCCATTTTCGGATCAGGTTCATTTCCCCAGGGGAACCAGTGCCTCTCCGAGCCTCCCCTGGCAGCATACTCCCATTCCGCTTCAGAGGGAAGTCGTTTCCCAGCCCACTTAGCATAGGCTGCAGCATCATTCCATGTAACATTTATTACAGGATGATCTTCCCTCCCCTCTGTGGCATACTTCGCCCACTCTCCCTGGGATACATAATCTGTTGCTTTTACAAACTGGAAGTACTGGGCATTGGTAACCTCATAGATATCTATAAAAAAACTCTCCAGCGTAACATTATGAACAGGCATCTCATCACCAAACCACCATCTGGAATGAACCATGCTCATATGAGGAACCTTCTTTCCCAATTCAGCTAATTCTACAAGCTCAGCCTCTTCAATACCCATTAGAAAAGTTGATCCTTGAATAAAAACCATATTCTGTATTATTTCCACATCCTGAGGGAACAAAAAAGGAGTTAAGTTAAATAAAATTATAAATGAAAATATTTTTCCCATCTAATATTAAAAATACATTTATAGATATTCAAAGTAAAGTAATTACAAAAACAATTTTTTTAATTAATATCAGGCTTAATATAAATTAAATCATCTGTATCAGGTAGACTGGAAGAAGATATTTCACTATTTAATAATCCAGCAATAAGACCATCTGACACACCTGTAATAATACCGGAACCAATTGCACGATCTTTATTATCACTCTTAAATACATAAAAATCTGTACCTGTAGATATTTCAAACCCAGAAATAGACTCTATATAGATATGATCAAATTGCACTAAAGAGATAGTTCCAAAAAGTAATAATTTCTCAGCTTTCTTTTCAACCTCAACGACATCAGGGCTATCCGTTTCTATAAGTAATGGTAGTTGAGAAATAGTAATGCTTTTATATATATACTCTTTTAAAAGATCTGCTATTTTTATCTGCATAGACAATTGATCAATAACTTTATACTCACTATTATCCATACCATTTATAAGTAAGAATTGAAGATCATCAACACTCTCCAAAGCTGTTTCATAATCATCTAATTCTAAATTTTGAAAAATTTTAAGGTATAAGCCGGATATATCATTCCTGATCTTTTGTTCATAATCAAATTGTTCAGTAATTTCATTCATTCTCTTCATTATTTCAATAACTTCTGGTAATTGTGATAGATCATCTTCTTTAATTTTTTTTACTTCATCAGAAATTTCTTCATTTCTAACAACAAGGACTTCTCTTTCGACTATTGAAACTTCGAGTTTTTCCTCACTTTTAGTTTTATCATCTAAAACCTGCTCAATTTGATTATTAAGATCATCAATACTCAAATTATAAAATGAAATCATATCAGGAGCCAGTTCAGAAATAAGATTTTCCTCCATCAAGTTAATTTTAGAATCTATTTCTGCCTCAGCAATACCCTCTGTTCTTAATTTTAATCTTTCTGAAGCAAGTCGTACTTCTGTATCTTTTTTAACTGTTAGTAATTTACGTAAAGTAGATAATTTAATATCATAGGAGACTATTTCTCCTTTATAGATATCAATTTCCAAATCCTTTTTTTCGAGTTTTTTTGTTGATTCAAGCATAAAAGTGCTAAGCATTTCCCATTCAGCACCAGATGTATCAGAAGCTAAAATCAAGGGTGTTGTATCATTTTTATTTTGAATATAATTATAAAAACCCAATAAAATTAGAATAGTTATTGTAATAGATAAACTTAAAATTAAAAAAGGAATGAACAAACCATTAGATTTGGCCGATATTTGATCTAATGATGATGATTTTTGAGAACTGCTGAAAAAACCTCTATCTATATCTGCTATAATTTTTTGTTTTTCTTCTTCAGAAATTATATCTGATTCCAAAAGTAAATCAGAAGGCTCTTTATAATCATTCATAACAGCAGTATAATACAAAATTATAATAAAGTATGGAGAAAAAATGTTAAGGTCAATTAAAATTGGAATTAAAGGGAAAATTATTTTTACAATAATTCCGGTTCTTATTTGCAGTTTTACCATATTTACTTTTGTATCTGTTTTTTCATCCAGACAAAATTTATTTTATGAATCTAACCGGTTTACAAAGTATAAACTTGAACAATTGACCAATTATTCAACTAATCAATGGGATAATTTACAAAACAGCAATTTTGCTGACGATCCTGTTTATATAAATATTATAGAAAAATCTATTGAAACATACGCAAAAGATATGATTAGAAAAAAATCAGAATCTATATTTGCTATAGATACTGTTGGTAAATTAATTTTTTCTACATCAAATATCAATTATAATCAGGAAGACTGGGTTACATTAAGAACAGAAAGTACAAATTCAAAAGAGGGCTTAACAGAGTTTATTATCTCCGGAGAAAAATTTTTAGGTCTTTCATCTTTTAGTAATATAAATGGTTTATATTTTTTTATTGTTGAAAATAAAAAAGTATTCATGGAAAAAACTCAACAAATGACTTTTTTGCAAATTTTCACATCTCTAATTTCGTTAATAGTAATTATAGTAATACTCATTATGTATCTTGGAATTATGCTCGGGCCGATACAAAGAGTTCGAAAAGCTATTCATAATATTACAACTTATAAAGATTTCTCACGTAAGGTAAGAATTGAATATCCTGATGAAATAGGTGAATTGGCATTTGACTTTAATGATATGACCTCAAACCTGGATCTGGCATATAAAAAATTAAAAAAACATGCAGTAGATGAAGCTATAGCAAAAAAGGAAATATTTATTAGAGAAAAAGAAACTTTGAATGTTCTGGGAAATGCATCTGATTATAAAGATCCTGAAACAGGAGCTCATATTGCGAGAGTTAGTAATTATTCTCTTTTAATCTCAAAAGCTTTAGGCCAGGATATTGCTATACAGGATCTACTTTATCACACTGCACCATTACATGATATTGGAAAACTGGGAATACCGGATTCTATTCTATTGAAAGCAGGAAAATTAACTGAAGAAGAATTTTTTATAATCAAAACACATACAACAATTGGATTTAATATTTTAAAAAATTCGTCCAGTAAATACCTAAAAGCCGGAGCTGTTATTGCAAAAACTCATCATGAAAGATTTGATGGGAGTGGTTACCCTAATGGGTTAAAAGGTACTGATATCCCTGTTTTTGGTAGAATTGTAAGTATTGCTGATGTTTTTGATGCTCTAACAACAAAACGTCCATATAAAGAAGCCTGGCCATTTGAAAAAACAATGGATTTTATAATGGATAATAGGGGTAATCATTTTGATCCTGACATGGCAAATCTATTTTTTCAAAACTTAACAGAAGTGAAAGATATTTATAATCACTGCACTGAAGAATCATTATAATTTTTATTTAACTCTAATAGTATTTCAACATAAAAATTATAATAGGGGGAATTAGTATATTGCTTGACAATACTCTCCAGCTGTTTTTTTAATTGAACATATAAGGAGGAGTCTGTTTCATACCATTTATTTAATATTTTATAACGTTGAAGATCAATTTCTTCTCTGGAAAAACCTGCTTCCATAAATACTATTAAATCCAGCTGTTCCAGACTTTCTCTATATTGGCCATTACGTAATAAAATATCTGAAAGACTTTTTACTGCTGAATTGTATATAGAAGGTAGAGGATATTCTAAAATAATAGTTTCAAGAAAGGCCTTAGCAGTTTCTATGTCTCCATTAATAATTTTTATTTTTGCAGTTTTATATAAAGCATTTGGATAAATATTTGCATTCGGATATTTTTCAATAATCTTATAAAGATAATGCAATGCAGAATCAAGCTTCCCTGCCATTACCATATCTTCTGCTATATCATAAAGGTTATTTGGATATTCTATTTCTATTGCTGCTGTTGGTAATGAATAATTTTTATAATATTTATCTCTGGTAAAATATAAAAGAATATCAGCAGCAATCAAAACAGCATTTACACCAATAGTAGAAAGAGTAAAAACTGATAAATCCCCTGGTGAATCATGAGAATTATATATCTCGTTTACAGTTAATGCTCCTGAAAATATGGATATTATTGGTATTGAAACATTAAGCCCATTTATAATTTTCTGCCAGGGATAAATAGGTGTTATCTGCAGCAATTCCGGATCCATGTCAAAACTATATTCACCATTTTCTAAAAAAAGCATTTCTTGAATATTTTTATTATTTATTTGGACACCATCCTGCACAGGGAACAGTAATGGAATGGACCCATATTCAAGAGTTTGTGAAAGAATTTTTATGTCGTTTTCCAGAAGCGCTACACTAATTTCATCTGCAATGTATCCAGATTTTGATAGTTCAATATTATGGGCACCTATTGTTAAATCCCTTAAAAGTGCTGGTGTCTGTTGTGAAATTATAACACCATCTACCATTATATCAGCTCTTCCAGGAGTACTATCTATAAAAAGAATTGTTTCTGAAAAAATAAATGTTGAAATTATACAAAATATAAATATTAAAACTATTTTTTTCATTTTCCCGAAATCCAGGTGTACCCTGTTTTAACCCGGAAACCGGGTGTATAAAAGGGTTGATTTTCAAGAATCATCGAAACAAAAAATCCTATTGCAAATACAGATTTTACATCAGTATTAATAACAATATCAAAACCGCTCGATATTACAGGACGACTGAACCACAATATAGATTCCGTACTTTCAATTGAACGAAAATACTGACCATAAGAGAGGTATGGAGAAAAATTAAGTTCAGCATCATGGGCAAAGTTAACTATAAAATTATAACCAAGAGCCAGTGTAGGTATAAGCATAATTGACCCGGTATAATAATTACTATCAGGATTGAATCCAAACCAGTATAAATGTGAACTTAAGAACACTGAAGGTTTGGATATTTTAGCAAAAGTATAAAATACACCCAGACCGGAAGGGAGAGAGTATGAGTCATCAATAATAGGAGAAAATCCATGAAAAGCCAGCTCTCCACCTATAGAATGTCTTATTTCTAAGGCAAAAATAGGGATAAATACAATAATTAATAGAAGAATAATAAAAAGTAACTTTTTTTTCATGTAAAGAGAGTATATACTCTTTCCATTAAGCAGGTAAAGTTAATTGAAAAATATAGTAATTTTTGTATTCATAATAATAGTTATTATGGCATGTACTGCAGATGGAGCATGGGACTTATTGCTTTATCAACAAGATATTTTCCAAAATTTGGGAAATTATGGACGCAGAATAAAAATTACAGTAAATAATACTGCCCAGGATGAAGCTTTTACAGATTTCCCTGTTCTGGTTATTCTTAATACAAGTAGAATTACATATTCCAATATCTCTGCAGATGGTACAGGTATTAAATTTATTTCATCTGATCATACAGAAGAACTTTCATACGAAGTGGAAGAGTGGAATTCAGGGGGAGAATCTGTTTTTTGGGTTAAAGTTCCTTCTATAACCGCTCTCTCCAATACTGACTACTTCTGGTTATACTATTCAACAGAAAGTAATTCTAACAATACTCA
>JAOZPU010000116.1 GCA_029932585.1 Spirochaetia bacterium
TGTTAGTAGAGAACTACTCAAGAGAGGATTATATATGGCTCGAAGATGTGATATTTGTGGAAAAGGTACTGTAGCTGGACATAGTGTACCAAGAAAGGGACTCCCTAAGAAAAAGGGCGGTGCTGGTCAGCATATTGGTGTTAAGTCGAAAAGAGTTTTTAAACCCAATATTGTAAAAGTAAAGACAATGATTAATGGAACTACAAAGACAGTTAAGGTATGTACCAGGTGCCTGAGGAGTGGTAAGGTCGTTAAAGTATAATCTAAGACCGACTTTAAACCATTCAGACCTGAAGTATGCTATAAGCGTATTTCAGGTTTTTTTTGTTAAAAATAAATAAAAATTAACAGGGAATAATTATGGAAAAAGCTTTTTCAGTTTATAAATTTGATAGAGAATTGTACTCCAGTAAAGATGGTATAGATAAGATACTCAAATTAGTAAAAAATCTCAAAAACAGGAAGCTGATTATTATAGCTTCTCAGAATACTGCATTGGAAAAAAGGCTTGAAGAACTTGTCTTTCTTGCAGTTGCAAGAGAGGAACTATTGTGGTCCAGGATGGAAAAATTAAAAAGTGACCAGCTTACACTTATAGAGCAGCTTATTCCCCCTGGTATACGTCATTCAAGTGAGACTGATCTTAGACAAAATTTTCAGAATATTGAAGAAGTTCTCAAATCTGTATGGCTTGTAGGTGAGTGCTCAGATATTACAAAAGAATATATTTGTGGTCTGGGTAATGTCTGGATAACACAAATGTTAACAGAGAGGTTGAAATTTGATGGTATTGCTGCTGCAAGAATTAACTCAAAAGAAATAATTGATGTTGAAAATAGTAATAATAGTTTTACTATTCGTTTGGAGAGCTCTTCGGTAAAATTTGATACGTATTTATCAAATAATAATAGTGTGGATATATTTGTAGCTACCGGTGGGATGGCTATGACAAAGGAGGGACGATCTGTTTCTCTGGGAAGACACGGTATGGAAGTTACTGCTTCTGTTTATGCTAATATCCTTCTGGCAGAAGAACTTGTATTCTGGACTGATTCAGATGGTGTAAAAAGTGCTGATCCTGACAAAGTTCCGGCTGCAGTAACTATTCCTCACCTAAGTTATGCTGAGGCTACAGAACTGGCTTATTTTGGTGCTAAAATACTACATCCTGCAGCATTTACTTATGCAATAAATAAAAAAATTCCTATTCGAATTCGTCATATTGATAATCCTGAATTACCGGGAACTCTAATTTCAGAACCTTCCAGTGATACTGGGGATAATATAATTAAAGGTTTTTCTATTGTTGATGATATTTCTTTACTTAATATTGAAGGTTCCGGTATGGTTGGTGTTCCTGGAATTTCTTCCAGACTCTTTTCTGCCCTTCATAAAAAAGGAATATCTGTTATTACAATTAGTCAGGCTTCAAGTGAGCATTCTATTTGCTGTGGTGTTGCTTCTGATCAGGCAGAGAAGGCAAAGGCTATTGCCAGAGAGATTTTTGAACCGGAGTTACTTAGTTTTAAAATAAACTCAATTGAAACAGAAGATAAATGTGCAATACTTGGTGCTGTTGGGGATAGGATGTCCGGAACTCCAGGTATCTCTGCAAAATTTTTTGGTGCATTGGGAAAGGCTGGTATAAATGTCCATGCCATTGCTCAAGGGTCGTCTGAAAGAAATATAAGTGCTGTAATTAAATCAGAAGAAGCTACGAGAGCTCTTCGGGCCGTGCATTCCGGATTTTATCTTTCCAATCAAACCTTGAGTATTGGTGTTATTGGTCCAGGATTAATTGGAAGCACTTTTCTTGATCAACTTGCAGGTGAGGCTGAGCGCTTAAAATCAAACTTTGGTGTCGATCTTCGTTTAAGAGGTATTTCCAGGTCACAGAAAATGATTCTTAATGAAAATAATCTGGATATGTCTAATTGGAGAGAATTGCTTGATTCTTCAACAGTAAGTACAGATATTGATGAGTTTGCAAACCATATTAATTCGGAATATATTCCACACAGAGTAATTGTTGATTGCACTACATCTGAGGGGATACCTGCAAATTATCTTAATTGGATAAAAAAGGGTATTCATATAATAACTCCAAATAAGAAGGCTGGTACACTTCCTATGCCTCAGTACACTGAACTTATGAATGAAGCCAGGAAAAGGGGCGTTCATTTTTTATACGAAACAACTGTAGGTGCAGGACTTCCTATAATAGGAACCCTTAGGGATCTTATTCTTACAGGTGATAAAATAAAGAAAATAGAGGGTGTGTTTTCCGGAACTCTTGCTTATTTATTTTGGCGTTTTGATGGTACCAAACCATTTAGCACCCTTGTAAGGGAAGCAAGAGAACTTGGTTTTACAGAGCCTGATCCCAGGGATGATCTTTCGGGGATGGATATAGTTAGGAAAACTGTAATACTTGCCAGAGAAGTAGGACATAGTATTGAGATTGAAGATATTCCTGTAAAAAGCCTTGTTCCAGATGTTCTGGTTGATGTCAGTTTAGATGATTTTATGAGTCGCCTTGAGTTGATGGATGATGAGCTTGATCAGTTATATAAAGAGGCTGCAGCAAGAAATGAAGTTATAAAATATACTGGTATAATTAACGAAGATGGCAAATGTGACGTTTTATTGAAAAGTTATCCTAAAGATCATCCATTTGCAGGAATTTCCGGAACAGATAATATTGTTGCATTTACTACGGAAAGATATAATGAACAACCCCTGGTTGTAAGAGGCCCTGGAGCAGGTCCCCATGTAACAGCTGGTGGTGTTTTTGCAGATTTATTGAGATTGGCATCATTTTTGGGAGCAAAACTTTAGGGGAAGGAGTTATTTATGGAGTTTATTAGTACAAGAGGAAAAAGTCCTTCAGTAAGTGCATCAGTAGCTATAAGAACAGGATTAGCACCTGATGGTGGTCTCTATGTTCCAAAAACTTTTCCAGAAGTAAAAATTCCTGAATCGCCTGGTAATTATGCTGAATTTGCCGCAGAGATAATTCAGCCCTTTTTTGAGGGGGATCCTCTTTATGATGATATTCCTGAAATATGCCGTAAAGCATTTTCTTTTGATGTTCCTCTTCATTGGTTAAATGATAACCAGGCAGTACTTGAACTTTTTCATGGTCCTACTGCTGCATTTAAAGATTTTGGGGCAAGGTTTCTGGCTTCTGTTATGGAGAGACTTCAAAAGGGTAAGAATAGGGATTTGACAATTTTAGTTGCAACATCCGGGGATACCGGAAGTGCTGTAGCATCTGCTTTTTATCAGAAAAAAGGAATTAAAGTTAAGGTTCTTTATCCTGAAGGGCGGGTTTCCTCACGTCAGGAAAAACAGCTTACCTGCTGGGATGGAAATATATCCTCCTATTGTGTTACTGGTAATTTTGATGACTGTCAGAAGATGGTTAAAACTGCGTTTCAGGATAAAAATCTGGCTAAGGACTGGGATCTTTCCTCTGCAAACAGTATTAATCTTGGCAGATTATTACCTCAGATTGTCTATTTTTACTATTCAAGCCTGCTATTTTTAAAGAAAACAGGGAAAAAGCCTGTAATTATTGTTCCCAGTGGGAATGTAGGTAATTCTGCAGGAGCATATTGGGCTATGGAACTAGGAGCCCCTGTAGAAAAAATAGTTCTGGCTGTTAATGCAAACACCACAATTCCTGAGTTTATTGAAACAGGTTTATATACCCCCAGAGCCAGTGTTGCAACTATTGCCAATGCTATGGATGTGGGAGATCCCAGCAATATGGAAAGACTTCGCCATCTTTTTTCTGATCACGATCAAATCCTGGAAAATATGGAAGCTGTAAGTGTTGCTGATGATCTTATTAGGGAAACTATTCGTAATACTTATAAAAAATATAGTTATGTAATGTGTCCTCATACAGCAGCAGGTGAATGGGTTCGTAGGAATCTTTATACAGATGGACCTTCTATTGTTGTTTCTACAGCTCACCCTGCTAAATTTGAGACAGTTGTAGAACCGGAAATAGGGAGAACTGTTGCTATCCCGGAATCTTTGCAGGGAATGCTGGGAAAAAGTAGTAATTTTTCTTTGATTAACCCTGATTTTATAAATTTGTTCTAAGATTTTTCTTCTTAGTATCCAATACTAATCAGTATTTCAATCTCTTTAGTAATTCCTCATAAAATAAGTAATAAATTGTGATATAGATATATTAATATTATAAAAAATGATGTAAGAATCATTTGACAAATTAGATATTTGTAGTACACTAACTTCGAATTAAATAATATTAAGGAGATTTTTATGAAAAGAGTATTGGTAATTTTACTTACAGTGCTTATGATCCTGGGAATTGGATTCTCTCTTTCCAGTTGCAAAAAGAAAGAAGTGAAAGCAGAGGCAGCAGCTTCAGCAGAACCATTTAAAGTAGCATTTATATATATTGGTCTTCCTGGGGATCTTGGATGGACTTTTGAACAGGAACAGGGTCGTATGATGATTGAGGAAGAATTGGGTGACAAGGTTGATACAACCTTTGTAGAAAATGTTCCTGAAGGACCTGATGCTTCAAGAATTATTCGACAGTATGCTCAAAAGGGTTACAATATGATTTTTGCAACCTCTTTTGGATATATGGATCCAATGGTTGAAGTTGCAGCAGAATTCCCTGATGTTTATTTTGAACATTGTTCAGGTTATAAATCCAGCGATAATATGGCAACCTACTTTGGTAGAATGTATCAGGCAAGATATTTATCCGGTATTGTAGCAGGTAAGGCTATTGGTCAGGGTGACAGCATAGGATATGTTGCGGCTTTCCCAATTCCTGAAGTTTTAAGGGGTATAAATGCCTTTACTATTGGTGTAAGAAAAGTTAATCCTACTGCAACAGTAAAAGTTGTCTGGACAAATACCTGGTATGATCCTGTAAAAGAAAGAGAAGCTGCAGTTGCACTTCTTGATTCCGGTGTAAAACTTATTACTCAGCATCAGGATACAACAGAACCTCAGAAAGCTGCAAAGGAAAGAGATCTTGTAAGTGTTGGTTATGACTCTGACATGGGCAAATTTGTTGGAGATTCGGTTCTTGTAAGTCCAAAATGGAATTGGGGACCTTATTTTGTTAAGACTGTTGAAGATGCAATGAACGGTACCTGGAAAACCCATTCATACTGGGGTGGTTTAAAAGATGGTGTTGTTGAACTTTCTGCTTTTAGTGACAAGGTTTCTCAGGATGTAAAAGATTTAGTAGCAAGTGAAACAAAGAAAATTGAAAGTGGTTCCTGGGATGTTTTCTGGGGTCCTCTTAAGGGTCAGGATGGATCTGTTGTTGTTGCAGACGGGGCAAAAATGGCTGATGGTGACATGCTTGGCATGAACTTATTTGTTGAAGGTGTTGTTGGTAATTTAGGACAGTAATATACATTATTTCAAACTTTAGCCCGGCTTAAAGCCGGGCTAATTATTATATACAGCTTTTTAAAAGGTTGAAAATCATGAAAAATGATCAGAAAGAGAAAACACCCATACTGGAAATGTCCGGAATAACTATAAGCTTTCCTGGAGTTCTGGCTAATGATAATGTTGATCTGGATCTTTTTCCTGGTGAAGTTCTTGCTTTGTTGGGTGAGAATGGAGCTGGTAAAAGTACCCTGATGAACGTTTTGGCAGGGTTGTACAGAGCAGATAAAGGTAAAATACTTATAAAAGGTAAAGAGGCTGATATCAATTCTCCCAAGGATGCAATGGCTTATGGTATTGGGATGGTTCATCAGAACTTTAAACTTGTTCAGACTATGACAGTGGCAGAAAATGTTATTTTGGGATTGGATAGTGAGGAATTTGTTCTCGATCTTAAAAAAGTTGGAGATAAAATTAGGAAAATATCGAGTCATTACAATTTAAATGTTGATCCAAATGCCATCATATGGCAGATGAGTGTTGGTGAGCAGCAGAGGGTAGAGATTCTAAAACTTATATACAGGGGTGCAGAGGTTCTTATTCTGGATGAGCCAACGGCCGTTCTTACACCCCAGGAGTCTGAAGAGTTAAATCGTATTGTTAAACAAATGACAAGTGAAGGAAAATCCGCTATTTTTATTACCCATAAAATGGATGAGGTAATGGCATTTTCTGATTGGGTAAGAGTTCTTCAGAAAGGAAAACTTGTAAGTGTTGTTAAGACAAAAGATACAAGTCCAAAAGAATTATCAAAAATGATGGTTGGCAGAGAAGTTCTTTTTCGGGTAGAGAAAAAGCCAGCGGAAACAGGAGATGAGGTTTTAAGACTTGAAAACGTTGTAGCCATGAATGATAAAGGACTTAAGGCTTTACAGGGAGTATCCTTTTCTCTTCGCCAGGGAGAAATCCTTGGTATTGCAGGTGTTGCAGGAAACGGGCAGCGGGAGTTAACAGAAGTAATTACAGGTCTTCACAAAGTTACTTCCGGTAAGGTAATAATAGAAAATACAGACATGACCAATAAATCTCCTTTGGATATTATTAAATCCGGGGTAAGTCATATTCCATCTGATCGTGTTGCTATGGGTATAGTTGGAGATATGAGTGTTGCAAATAATCTTGCAATGAAGGAGTATCGTAAGGCTCCATTGTCTGAGTATGGTATTCTTCATCCCAAACGGATTTTTGCTATGGCAAAAAAGATGATTACAATGTTTATGATTGCAACTCCATCACCTCTGACAAATGTAAAGTTTTTATCCGGAGGGAATATTCAGAAAACTATTCTTGCCAGAGAAATTGGAGCCTGTAAAAGCCTGCTTGTTGCTTCCTATCCTGCAAGGGGTTTGGATGTTGGTGCAACTGAATCTGTCAGGAAGGAGATGATCGCAGAAAGAGATAATGGTAAAGGGGTTCTTCTTGTCTCGGAGGATCTAGATGAACTAATGTCTGTTTCTGATAGAATTGCTGTTATGAATGAGGGGCGAATTATGGGTATTGTCAATGCAGCCGAATCGGATATTTCGGGGCTGGGGATGATGATGGCAGGTGTTCCTCTTGATGAAATTAAATAAGTTCCTTTTTATCATTCAGCGGCAGAGACTTTCCGGAGATAGTTTGTAACAAAGCTTAATCTCCAGATCAAAGGAAAGTGCTCGAAAGCGTTATAGGGGGAATGGTAAAAAGGGTATGCGATATTATAATTAGCTGGAAATAAGTTCCTTTTTATCATTCAGCGGCAGAGACTTTCCGGAGATAGTTTGTAACAAAGCTTAATCTCCAGATCAAAGGAAAGTGCTCGAAAGCGTTATAGGAGATATTATGCGTTTAGTTTTTGAAAAAAGAAATTCTGTTTCAAGAAAAGCCATTATTCTGGTTCCTCTTGTTTCATTTCTTGTTTCGTTATTTTTAACCGGTATACTGCTTGTTATATTTAAAGCAAATCCATTTGTAACTTATGCAAGTATGTTTGTAGGAGCTTTTGGTTCCTGGATTAATTTTACAGAAACACTTGTAAAGGCAATTCCTCTTATGCTTACAGGTATTGGGGTTGGACTTGCTTTTAGACTTAAGTTCTGGAATATTGGTGCGGAAGGGCAGCTTGTTTTTGGTGGAGTTGCTGCAACATGGGTTGCTCTTTTCTGGGCTCCATTTTTGCCAGCATGGATGGTTCTTCCCACAGCTCTTATTTTTGGAGTACTTGCCGGAGCACTTTGGGCCGGCATTCCTGCCGTACTGAAAGTTGGCCTGAATGTAGATGAAACTTTAGTTAGTTTAATGTTAAATTATGTAGCAATTTTACTAGCTCAGGGATTGTATTATGGATCCTGGATTGATCCTGATGGTATGGGGTTCCCGGGTACAAAAATGTTTCCAAAAGCTGCATGGCTTCCCCGATTTTCGGGAAGAGCTCATATTGGCTTGTTTATTGCTCTTATTCTGGGTCTTGTCATGTGGGTTGTCCTTAACAGAACAAAATGGGGTTTTGAAGTTAAAATGGTTGGACAGAATCCACGAGCTGCAAAGGTAATGGGAGTTAAGATCGGCACAACTGTGCTTACAGCTATTCTTGTTTCCGGAGCTTTTTCGGGTTTAGCAGGAGCTTTCGAAGTTACAGCTATTTCTCATCGTCTTCAACAGGGATTGTCCATAGGGTATGGCTATACGGCAATTATTGTTGCCTGGATGGCCCAGTTGAATCCTATTGCAAGTCTTTTTGTTGCTGTGCTTATGGCCGGACTTCTGGTCGGCGGGGATCAGGTTCAAATGATGATGGGTCTCCCCTCTGCAATGGGAATTGTTCTTCAGGGTATGATTCTTTTTCCCATGCTTGCAGGTTCTCTTTTTACCGACTACAAGCTTAAGATTATAACTAAGGACTCTCAGGAGGTATCAGTATGATAGCTTTAATTACATCAATTCTTGCAATAACCCTTCGGGCCGGAACATCATTAATTTATGCAACAATTGGAGAGATATATACTGAGAGATCAGGTATTCTTAATCTTGGACTTGAGGGTATGATGCTGATGGGGGCTGTGACTGCCTTTGCCACAGTTTATTATACCGGGAGCCTTATTCTTGCTCTTTTAGTGGCTATGTTAACAGGGGTAATTCTTTCATCAATTCATGCTTTTTTATCTATAACAATGAAAGCTAATCAGGTTGTAAGCGGTCTTAGCATAACTCTTTTTGGTACGGGCCTTGCAAGTTTTCTGGGACAGAGACTGGGACCGGAGAGTAATGGTCATTATTTAATAGGACTCACTGGAAATAAATTTACTCCTTTTGCAATTCCAGGTCTGTCAAAAATTCCTGTAATTGGTGCTATTTTCAGTCAGGATCTGCTAACCTATATTGTTTATCTAATAATTCCAGTAGCATGGTTTATTATGTATAAGACAAAAAGCGGTTTAAATCTTAGAGCTGTTGGTGAAAGCCCTCAAACTGCAGATGCTATGGGTATAAATGTTTTTAAAACACGATATATATACACAATTATTGGCGGTACCCTTGTTGCTCTTGGTGGAGCACATCTCTCTCTTTCCTATGCTCCAGGTTGGACAGATAATATTACTGGCGGCCGTGGATGGATAGTTATTGCACTTGTAATTTTTTCTATGTGGAACCCTTCCCGGGCAATTTGGGGAGCACTCCTTTTTGGAGGAATCAATGCAATTCAGTTTCGCCTTCAGGCAACAGGAACGAATATATCTGCTCCTCTCTTAAATATGCTTCCCTATATTGTTACTATAGTTGTCCTTGTTCTTATGACATGGGTTGAAACTCTTAATAAAAAAGTAGGTGCTCCGGCAGCATTGGCTGTCCCTTATATGCGTGGAGAGAAATAAT
>JAOZPU010000117.1 GCA_029932585.1 Spirochaetia bacterium
TAATTGTTACATCACCTGAAACACTAAGATATCCGTATTCATCACGATATGTTGCAGAAGAAATTGATCCTTCGATAGAAGATCCTGCATCCGAAAAGTCCAGGATGGTTCCATCAATAGTGATGGTAGATTCAATAAAATTTTGAACACTCAGATCAGGTGTAATTATTGTAATACGAGGAGCTGCCACATCCTCAACCTCAGCCAGCAAATCATCCGTCATAGGTTCCGGACAGGAAGCAATAACTAAAACTGTAAAAAAAACAATTGCTATTTTTATTGGTACTTTTATAAAATTCAAAAATAGTCTTATATAATTATTACTTCTGCCAGTCATATTTTATTCCTCATCATCAATAAACAGAATCTCACTGAAAGACCCAGCGTCTGAGGCTCTGCTGCCGCCGCTGTCACTGTGGAGATATGTATATTTTGCTGTTAGAGCAGGATCAAACTCATTAATTCTGTTGTAGTACTCTGCAACACGGTCATAATTTTCCAGTTCATAATAGGTTCGTGCAATGTTTAACAAAATTTTTGGATAAACAGAAGAACCCTGCCTTCCTGCTTCTGCCATTATTCGTTCTGCACCCAGAAAATTACGAAGAGCTTCCTGATACTCCTCTTCCATATAGTATAAATTACCAAGATTTATCTGTGGATTAAGATAGTTGCGGTCAAGGGAAAGAGCCGAATTAAAAGCTTCTTCAGCAGTAGCTATTCTGCCAAACTGGGCAGAAATTATGCCAAGTTTGTTAAAGTCTCTTTTCCGTTTGGAGTTAGAAGCTGTTTCTTTATAATCTGCAATTACATTATCAATCAGCTTATCCATATCTCTTTTGAAGTTCTTTACAATCTCTGCCTTACTTCCATATTGAAGACCAAGATCTGTTTCAGTAAGCCCTACAGGCCTGAATATTTCCTGGGCTTCACGTGTTTTAATTACATGACGCATATCCGGTCTGTCTGCTACAGCCGCAAATTCCATAATACCGATTCTCCAGGCAGAGAGAAAATCATCTGTACCCATTAATGTAATCTCAACAGGAACCCATAGAGAACCATCAATACTTAGAGTCATACTTTTATCATTATGTACTTTTCTAAAATCTTTAGAGGCCACCCCTGTGTTAAAAGCAGCATAAATGTGACCGGGAACAGTAATAAATGCTGTTTCTATACCCAAAGTTTCAAGTAAAGCAGTATAAACTGTTGTAAGGTCATCACAATCCCCAGTTAGTCTAACAAGAGTATCCCTAGGTATACTAATGGAATCAATTATTTGAGGATTATCCTGAGCTGCATCAAATGGAGAAGTTGGGTCTATCTGATAAATTATACCTAGCTCAGCCAGTCCATAATAGATCTGCATAGCGGCCTGGAGTGCATCGGAAAAGGTTGGAACAATATCATCTTTGGTATACTGCCTAATAGCACTGGCATAGTTTCGAAGGGCACTGTCTGCATAGGTTATAAAAGCACCTACTTTACGGTCATCGTCCCAGGTAAGTGCTGTTTTATCGTGAAGGTCATAGGAAACTGAAGAAACCTGATTAACAGGTCTGTTTCTCCAGAGGTAATCCACTTTAACCTCTCCAGTTAATGGAGTAACACCATTTTTAGAGAATACCGCATCATTAAAAGAAGCTAAAAGATCAACTGCTACTGTTTCACCTGCTTCCATTTCCGCAATAGTAACAGCCTTTGTGGGGTTATCCATATAGCCGGCCTGAAAAAACGAGACATCTACATCATAGATAGAAAAATCTTCGGTATTAGTTATTGCCACTGTTCCTATAGGGTTTGTAACATAATAACTCTGCATTGCAGCAAATATTGCGGGAAGTCTTTCAACTTCAAATTTTATAGATCGAATAATTGCCTGGGGAGCATCAGGATCCTCACCAAAACGATAATGACCTGAAAAACCTATTCCAAAGGAAAATCCATCAAAAAGACCAAATGTTTGCGCTTCTCCTATGTACATGGCATATTTTAAAGTTGGATGTATATCCAAGCTTAAACTGTAGGATGGATCCAAAGAAGCTCTGATTCCGGCACTTGCTAAAAGATTCATTGTTCCCCGGGGAACACCTTCCGGATCTATATTGGGAAATATTGCCTGGGATACTCCCAGGGTTAATTCACCACCTACTTCGAATGTCTTGGAAAATCTATTTGAATAGAGAGCACCAAGAGATGCAAAATAATGAGTATGATCCCATTTATCTTCATGATCCCTCTCAGCATCATCAAACCTTAAAATACCAAACTGAAAAAGAGGTTGCAATTGAGGAATAGAAGGAATAGGATATCTTATATTTCCTGTAATCTCTGTTAATGTAGAGTCAAACCCATAATCATTTAGAGGAGAAAGATTTGCATAATCAACCCCAATTGAAAAGGGGAATTGGTAGAATTTATTGAAATCAGTTTTTTCCTGGGACGAAAGATTAGATATAGAAATAATTGAAATTAATACTACGAGTGAGATTATTTTAAAGAATCGGTGATTTCCGAAATTAGACATGTTAAACTCCACTACTCTTGTAGTATAAGATACCACATATTATTAATTTTTTCACCTATTACTTTATAAAAATAAATATATTCCAATACACCATCATTTATTTTACAAAAACATCACAATACTCCAAAATAAGTGGTTTAAAATTTACAGATTTTTAACAGAAAACATAATTAAGTGGTATATTTAAGTAGAGTTAATAATTTTATAAGGATTATACAATGAGTTTAAAATATTTTTATCTATTTTTAATATGCCTTTTATTAGCCTTACCCGTATTCGGGAATAATGAAACAGAAGATAAAGAAGCATGGGAACAGTATGCATTAGGACTTGAACTTCTTGTTGATGAAAAAAATGATAAAGCAATGCTTGTACTTGAAAATATTATTTTAAAATATCCCGAATCAGAAGCAGCAGAAAAGGCTAAAAAATATATAGATACCTATAAAAATCGTCTTGATAGATCTGGAATAATATCTTTCTATCTTGGAAATATGCTTACATCAACCTGGGCAGCCTTTAGTATCCCTTTAATTTTAGAAATTGAGGATGGAATTGCTCTGGGTACAACAGGGATAATTGGTGTTGGTACTGGAATTTATACTTCATGGTTAATGTCAAAAGATATCGACATGGGGCTTGGAAGAGATTTATGGATTGAATTTATCGAATCTGTCTCTGTAACTAATTTTCAATATGCCTATTCAATATTTGGAGAATATATCACTGATTTAAAACTTAGGGGGAAAATTAATATTGGAGGCCAGGCTGTTACAGCTTTGGCTTCCAGAGGATTAACTTATAAATATATTACTGATAAAAATCCTTCTGCAGGAAAAGCATTTACCGTTATAAATACTTATGCATGGTCTCAATACTATCTATGGATTGCTTTATCGGAAATTTTCAACTCAGAAAATGAAAACCTTAACTATGGATTAGGAATGCTTATTCCAGACCTGGCAGCCCTTGGGAGTTACTACCTTTGGGATAAAGCGGGCTGGTCAGTACAACGTGCAGGGATAATATCAGTAAGTGGGCTTGGGGGGATGCTAACTGGAATGTTTGCAAATATGATACTTGCAGAAGCAGGTAATTTTGATCCCCCGGATGCTTTGACAGCATCCATTATTCTAAGCGGCAGTCTTACAGGAAAAGTAATTGGAGCTTATGCTACATCTAAAATGGAACCTGATTCGAAAGCAG
Source organism: Spirochaetia bacterium (assembly GCA_029932585.1). GTDB lineage: Bacteria > Spirochaetota > Spirochaetia > B11-G9 > B11-G9 > JAJRQE01. The sequence goes on from JAOZPU010000117.1 coordinate 3,737, forward strand.
ATAAATCTTTATTTTCAAATATTAGCTTTGCACCTATAGTTAGTCATAATGGGACAGGTTTTATGATAAATTTAAGTCTTTAGATTTTTTCAAAGAAGCTATATCACTCCAGGGACCCGGCCCGGAAACATTAACAGCACGAACCCTGTATTCAGGACCTGCCAGGTTATCAGGATTATTGTCTATATACTCATTTACAAGTATATTTTTATCTAAAAATATCCATTGATTTGAAAGAGGGATTCTTCGTACAACTTCATAATGACCAAAGTCCTTAACCCCTTCCCAGGTGAGCTGAACCCCAGACTCTAAAGATACCAACACAAGATTTATAATTTTCTCCGGGACTGAATACTCTTTATCCGCATCATCGGAATCAGGTTTTTCCTGTTTCATCTTTGCACTGTTAATTTCATCTCTACGGGTTTCTGCTAATTCCTTTATTGTTTCTGCAAAAGCAGGATATCTTCCAAGAATCCTTTCAAAAGTCTCTTTATCCAGACTGTACAGATCACAATAACCTTTAGCTATAATAGAAGCCGTTCGAGGCATACTCAAAAGGAGTGCTATCTCTCCAAAGAAATGTCCATCTGTAAGTGTAGCATATACAGTACTTCCATCTGCAGACACTACATCAACACTTCCTTTACTAATAAAAAACATATCAAACCCAAGTTCACCAGCAGTTACAATATAATCCCCAGGAGTATAAACAACTGGCTTAAGGTTCATAATTGTCTCTTTAATAAATTCTTCAGAAGCCCCCTCAAAAATAGGCACTTTTTCAATAATATCCTTATTTAAAAAGAGGGAAACCCATGTTTTTAAAGATGAGGGAAGCTCTGCTAAAACAGAAGATTCATCATACCCCCTTCTGGTCTGCCAAAGATAATCAAAATAAGAATTTATCTTTTTGCTAAGATCCTGGGGAATATCCCTGTAGCGTAAAAAAGTATTAAGTTTCTCCATTTTTTCATTATGCTGGGCTTTTGCAACATCTATATTTGCTATTAAATTGGCAATATTACCAATTATAAGACCATACATACCAGCACCAATAAACTCTACAAAAATTACAAATATAATCTGATTAGTGGTATTTGGAAGAATATCTCCATAACCAATTGTAGTTAGAGTTGTTGTTGTCCAGTAAAACCCACGAACATAGAGATCAAAGGTGGACAGATTATCAGGATTACCTGTCATTAGAATCCAGGCGCATCCTATGGTATGAGCAGCCATAAGAACCCAAAAAACAAGAAGCACCAGTCGAAGAATTGAAGGATTTATTTTCTGTCCACCAAGTTTCTGTAAAGTCTTCCTTACTCGCAGCAACTTCAAGAGTCTGTTTAATCTTAAAATACTAATTATTCGCCCTAATCTTCCAACTGTAAAAAGTTTACTAAGTGAACACATAGGAACAGCAGATATAAGATCTATAAAAAACCAGGTTTTAAAATACTTAGCAGCTATTTCTTTCTTATTAAAAACCAACTTACCTTTGCAGGAAATAGCTGTATTAAAATTTACAAATATATCCCCAATAAAAACTGCAGTAGTAATTAAAGCTGATATATTACAAAAAAGATCACTAAAAACATTGAATACTATAATTAGTGGAATTGTAATAGATGAATAAATAGCAACAACAAGAACCAGAGAATCCCAAAGCTGCTTGAATTTACTACCAGGTAGAATCATAATTTTTTAGAGACCTTTAGATTCCAAAAAATTCAAAATAGCATTATCATCAATAAATTTAAGATCAATAGCTATTTCACCAAACATCCGCTGGTCACCATCATTCTGCATTTTTAAAACTTTATCTCTCTCTTCTGCTGACATTGCTCCAATTCTTACAAGTCCGTCGCCAATTCTCTCTGCCATATTATTTCTCCACCTTAAAATTAATTTATTGAAACTACTTTATTTCTTCCACTGGTTTTTGCTTCATAAAGAGCCTTATCTGCATAATCCAGAAGATCTTTACTATCTGCAATACCATCATGTATTGCGGAAATACCCATACTTATGGTAACTGAAAATGTTTTGCCATTACTGTTCATAACTTCCAATTCTATCAACTTACGAATAGATTCTGCTAATTTTATACCATCCTCAAGCTCTGTTTCCGGTAAAAGTATTACAAACTCTTCTCCACCATAACGTGCAAATATATCTTGAGTCCTTATTCTTTCCTGAATAAGTGACGTCACTTTTTTTAAGACTTCATCACCACACAAATGCCCCCAGGTATCATTAACCTTTTTAAAAAAATCTATATCGATCATAATTAGACAAAAATTATGATTATAGCGTCTGTGTCTCTCAAACTCTTCTATTAATTTACTATCCAAATACTTTCTATTATTAATTCCAGTTAAACCATCTTTTTCAGCCATAGAAATTAGTTTTTTTTCATATACTGCAATTTGTGTCACATCTTTAACAACAATAAAAATCTGGTCAATATCACCTTTCTCATTTCTAACTGGACCAATGGTACAATCCTGCTGCATTACTTCAAAATCGGAATGAAAACTACTTGCGGGTTCAAAAGGGAAGCAGTTTCCATGAATTTTTTGAGCAAGAAAAGCAAAACTGCCAAATCGAAATACTGAGCTGCAGTTTCTTCTAAACCATGAATTATCCAGATTGGGATATTCCTGAAAAAGAGATTTTCCAACTATTTTTTCTTCAGGAATTTTACCGTTATTCTCCATCCACCTGTTCCAGCCGGTAATAACAAACTCGCTGTCGAGGGTTATAATCCCCACATCAATCATATCAATCAGCTGAGGTATATTCATTCGTATGATTCCATAAAAAGTTTCAAAGATTTTTTTAACCAATTAATTGAATTATAACTGGTAATTATCATTATTTTACCATTTAGGTGTTTTTGATGAAAAGAAAATTCCATTTTAAGTATAATAGCAGAACTTGGCTGTTCAAATTTATCAATAAAGAAATCTAAATCACTACTACTTCCAGATCCAATACTGGGAGGAGAATAGGTTACGACCGTATTTAAAAGCTCTGATATTTTCCCTATGCATGCGCCTATTAAAATATTTCCAATTTCAAGAAGAACACCCGAATCCATACCTTCAATATGTTCCATATCAGTTGCGGGATAATCATGTGCACTTAGTAAAGAGATAATATTCTTCTGGATTTCCACTGGAAAAACAAGTATAGCTGATCCATTAAAGTCTCCCCAGAATTTTTCCTCAACCATACTGCTTTTATTAGTAAGAGCCATTGATTCCTGAATATATTTTTTCAATTTTGTAACAGGAACCATCTCGGCTGCTGGAACTTTTAGATCAATGGAAATATCAAGAACCTCTTCTAAATCGGCAGAAGCGCTTCCAAAAGCAATATTCATTAATTCCTGGAGTATTAAAAGTTCAGTGACATTTAATATATTTTCAGACTTCATTGACTGCCTGCAATATCTTTAATTGTTTGCCTGATAATTGCTGGGGAAGGAGGTTTTTTTAAAGAATTCCATGCACCTAATTCTAAAACACGGGAAACAGAAGCTTTCTGACGATCAGCTGAAAGTATTACTACCGGAAGATCAGCATCCAGCTTCTTAATCCGTTCCAAAGTTTCAAATCCATCCATTCCCGGCATAGTAAGATCAAGAAAAACAAGATCCGGCTTAAATACATTCAGAGCATCTAAACCAGCTTCTCCTGAGTCTGCTTCCATAGTTTCGTATTCCATAGGAATGCATTTTTTTAAAATAATTCTTGCAATTGGTGAATCATCTATTAATAATATTTTATTAATTTTCACAAACAACCTCTAAACATCAAGTATATACATTATAACAGCTTCTGCAAGTAAAAATTATTTCATAATCCAATTCACAACCTTTACCAAAATATATCAAAGTATTATTATCCATTCATGAAAGAAGCAATCAATTTCAACAATGTTAATTTTAGCTTTGATTCAGCTGCTGTACTCGAAGATGTAAGCTTTGTTATTAATCGTGGTGATTTTATTTCAATATTAGGACCTAATGGTGGAGGTAAAACAACCCTGGCAAAACTTATGCTTGGCATATATACTCCTAATTCTGGAAAGGTACTTATTCATGATAAATCTCCTCAACATACCAGAGATATAATAGGTTATGTTCCTCAATATTCACTTTTTGATCCTAATTTCCCTGTATCTGTTATGGATGTTGTCCTTATGGGAAGAATTAATAATTTTTCAATAAGATATTCTAAAAACGATAAGGAAAAAGCTGAAAAAGCTATGGAAGATGTGGGCATAAATGATTTAAGATCAAAGCCCTACTCTGATCTCTCTGGAGGTCAAAGACAAAGAGTCCTTATAGCAAGGGCTATTGCTACAGACCCGCAAATACTCCTACTGGATGAACCTACTGCAAATGTTGATGCTGCTGTTGAATATAAAATGTCTGCAATGTTAGGCAAATTACAAAAAACCATGACTATTCTATTAATTACCCACGATTTAGGTTTTGTCTCAGAGCTTGTAAACAAGGTAGTTTGTGTTAATAAAAAAGTTCATATCCATCCTACAAGTGGAATAACTGAAGAACATATAAGAGAACTATACCATGATAATATGAAAATTGTCCGGCATGATATTAAAGAGGGGACAATATAATGGGTGATTTTTTTGCTGCTTTATTTAATCCGATGGTACCATTCATTAGATATGCTCTTTTTGCTGGGCTGTTATCGAGTATTCCTTTTGGTATTATTGGAACCTGGGTAACTATAAAACGAATAAGTTATCTTGCCGGTGCAATTGCCCACTCTGTTCTTGCAGGCATAGGGATTAGTCTTTATTTTAGTGCAAAATATAATCTCTCCTGGCTGCATCCCCTTATGGGAGCCCTTATTTCTGCCATAATAGCAGCTTTAATAATTGGTTTTGTAAGTATAAAAGCCAAAGAAAGGGAAGATACAGTAATCGGTGCTATTTGGGCAACAGGAATGTCTTTGGGACTTTTGTTTATTGCAAAAACACCTGGATACATAAGCCCTATGACATATCTATTTGGAAATATACTTATAATCTCCAGGACAGATTTAATAATGCTGGTTGTACTGGACATTATTGTTATAATATTAGGGTTTCTTTTTTATCATCAGTTTCAAGCCATCAGTTTTGATGAAGAATTTGCCAGAATAAGAGGACTCAAAACAAATATATTTTATTTCCTTCTATTACTTATGACTGCAATAACTGTAGTTCTTATGACAACAATAATTGGTATTGTTATGGTAATTGCTCTGCTTACAATTCCAGCAGCAATAGCAGGGTTTTTTGCAAAGAAAATATGGTTAATAATGCTAATTGCAGTAGGTCTAACAGCAATATTTACAACTTCAGGATTGATGATTAGTTACATTACAGATCTTCCGGCAGGATCGACAATAATTTTGATATCCGGAGTAGTGTATTTAACATCAGTAGTAATTAAAAAGATTATCCTGTAGGGGCGATTCATGAATCGCCCTTACAGGATATTGTGATACGCCCTTACAGGATATTGTGATACGCCCTTAC
>JAOZPU010000118.1 GCA_029932585.1 Spirochaetia bacterium
TTCCAGAATTTTATATATCCCGTCATTATCATTTGTATCTGCAATAATATCAGCTTTCGCTTTCACATGTTCCGGAGCATTCCCCATTGCAACACCTATACCAGCCAGCTGCAGCATTTCAATATCATTTTCATTATCACCAAAGGCAATTACTTCTTTAGAATCTATTTCAAGCATTTTTGTTACAATTTGCAGAGCTGATCCCTTGTTTACACCTTTAGGGACAATTTCAGTAAAACTAAAGCCTGATTCTATAATATCAATATCAAGAAAAGAAGTTTGTTTTTTAATTTCAGCATTCGATTCTTTTGATTTTGGGATAAATAAAATTTTTACAGGGTTTTTAATAGATGTAAAATCCTTTGTCCACTTAATTTCATTCTCAGTATATTTTATTAAAATATCGGTAATTTCAGAGGGTCTATCAGCAAACACTCCAAAGGAAGTAAATACTACAAAATCTATGTTAAGTATTTTAAGAATATAAAGACTTTCTTTGTATATTTCTATTGTAAGATTTTTCTCATTGTAAATTTCTTTTGTTACAGGATCAATAATTACACCACCATTTAAAGTTACTAAAGGTGCAGTAAGACCCAGATCAGAAGCCAGTAGTTTCATAGATGAGATAGACCTTCCTGAAGCAAGTGTTACTCTACTTGTTCCCATTTTTTCAAGATCTATAAGCATTTCTTTTAAATTATTCGGAAGGAAGTTAGAACTATTTAAAGCTGTCCCATCTAGGTCAAGTACAATAAGTTTGGGGGGTGAAATTTTTTTTAGTTCCATTTTATTTTGTTCTCCAGAGAAATAATGAAAATATTAAAATTTTCACCTCTTTCAAGAGGCTGACTTTAGCATATAGAAGATAGATTTTCAAGGAATAGCTTGGACTTCAGTAGTTCTGTTATTATCTTTAATGTCAGAGGGTGGTCGTTTGATTCGCTTACTGCTTGCCTATGCTTTCTAAGGAGCTTTTAATGATAAAACTATTAAAAATTGCAATAATACTTCTTTTGATGTCTATGTTTATAGGGTGTTTTCCTGGAGTTGGTATCGAAAATGTCAGCAATCCTGCAGGTTTTTTTGCTGGAATCTGGCATGGTTGGATAGCTCCTCTATCTCTTATAGTGGGTATTTTTTCAGATAATGTAAGAGTCTATGAAATAAACAACACTGGTTGGTGGTACGACCTTGGTTTTTATATGGCTATTATAAGTGGGTTTGGTGGAATATCCTTATCAAGAAAAAAGATGAAGAAAAAGAACCGGGAATAGTATGAACAGGAATTTATTAATTCTTGCATATTAGGATGGTATGATATATTGTAATACCAGAGGAGCTTTTATGGCTACATCAAAAATAGCAATTACCATGGATCAGAATATATTGTCACGACTGGATTTACTGGTAACGGAACATATGTTTCAAAACCGGAGTCGAGCTATTCAGGAAGCTGTAGCGGAAAAACTGGAGCGTCTTGAAGATGATAGTCTTGCAAGAGAATGTTCGAAATTAGATCCCTTATATGAACAGGAATTGTCTGAAGAAGGTTTTGTAATGGTAATGGAAGAATGGCCGGAATACTAAGAGGAGATATCCTCTGGGCAGACCTGAATCCTGTTATTGGACATGAACAATCAGGGCTCAGACCGGTATTAATTCTAAGTCAGGAAGTATTTAACAGGCATTCAGGTACAGTAATAGCGGTTGCAATTACAAGTCAGGTTCAAAAAGCAGGTTTTCCATTGACTCTGTCTCTTGAAAAAACAAAGCTTCCAAAAAAATCCTGGGTGAAAATTAGTCAAATTCGTACGTTGTCTGTAAAACGCCTGCGTGGAAAAATTGGAAAAGTCGAATCAAAAGAGCTGGAACTTGTAGTTGAGGGGCTTAATAAAATAATTGGTGTTTGAAGACTAAACTTCCTGTACAATAATTTATATCCCTATGGACTGATATTTCTAAAAAACGAAGGTGACTTCCCTGTTGTCTTTTTAAAAATGCGATAGAAATATGATTCATTATTAAAACCACACTCATAGATGATATCAGCGGTAGTACGGTTTGTGTTTTCAATAAGATGTATAGCATGGAATAGTCTTAGACGGAGTATATATTCAGAAAAATTTACACCCATCGTTTTTTTAAAAAAACCAGAGAAATAATTCTTCTGCATTCCTGCTATATTTGCAGCAAATTCAAGGGATATTGGTTCGAAAAGATGTTCTTTTATATGTTTCTGTACATTGTAGAGTTTAAAAAAACTGTTTCGATTGTATGATTTACTTATATTTTTTTGTTTAGTAAAAAAACTATAGAGTCTACTTAGGACAAGAAGAAGGTTGGCTTTTATCTCCAGTTCATAACCTTCTTCTTTTTCAGTAAACAGGTAGTCAATTTTTTTAAGTAATATTCTTACCTCATCTGTAATTTCCTGATCAGCTTTTAATTTACCAATATCACTAATACCAATATATATAAAGGGGAGTAAATACCTGTACTCCATAAGATTGAATGTATCAGGCCAAATAAGGTTTTTGTCGAACATAAAAACTTTCCATTCTGCACCCTCCCTGGAAACAGCCCATGAATGCAGTTCGTGACTGCTGAAAAGGAGAATATCTCCTGCAGAAACTGAAATTATTCTGCCGTTAACAAATATCTTTGCACTTCCGGAGACAATTCTATTTATTTCAAGGCAGTCATGAAGGTGGTTTGGTATTTCTCCACCAGGTAATGGTTTATCTTTTTTGTGCTTATAGATGAAGGGAAAGTTATTATCACGAAGAGCTTCAGCACAGTCATTATTCATAACATATATTTATTCAGTTGTAATCATCTTTGTCAATTAGAGCTTTTTGTACTGTATCACCTTTTGGTATCTTAATTTTTTCTGGTTGTCAGTTTTGATATTATTTCTCTACGCCGCCTTTTTATCCTGCCGATGTCGATGGGGAAGCTCCCATACTCATGGACAGTACGATACATAGTTTCTGTGTTTTCGATGGGAACCAGTTCATGTACTTCACTGGATGAGCCAATAAACATACCCCCATCAGGGTCTATTCTCTCAATCAGCTCCGGTGCATCATAAATGGACAATGAAAAAAGCTCCATGTCTGTGTAAGCATCGGATATTGGTCTTTCTACTGCTCTGATGAATATCCGGTCCTATGCTTTTAAAGGCTTTTGCATTTATTTCAAGCAATTCATAACTACTGTAGCGTTTTTCTGGATTAAAGCTTCCATGGCGAACCAGGACCTCGGTATTGTCTACAAAATCATAGGTTATTAGATGATCTACCTTATGTCTGTTGATGGATTTACTAAATCTCTCTATGTTATTCATACAATCCTTCTTGTTTAACTTATCACAGATCTTCTTTTTTTATAAACTAATATTTTAAGATGAGGGTTTCTATTGAAAGTCATTCCTTTAGTGCATAAAGAACTTAATATAGTGCAGTGCAATTGCCAGTCTGTATGATAATATCTTGTCAGTAAGGAGATATATATGACCCATAGAGAACGCGTAGAAACTGCACTAAATCATGAAGTTCCCGACCGATGCCCCATGCAGATAAGCTTTACCCCGGAATTTGCAGATCGATTAGCAGATAAAATGAATTTAACTGATAAAAACCATAATCCCCATGGCGGTGGAAATAACTGTGATCTTGAGATTGCTCTGGATGAAGATATTCTTCTTGCTTCGGTGGGATGGGCTGATTCTTACTATAACGATGATGAAAATATAAAAGAGTATACAGATGAATGGGGTATTGGCTGGAATACTGCAGAATATACTACAAAATTTGGTACCGGCAGATATACAGAGATAACAGGAAATCCTTTAAGTGATGACAATAATATAAGTTCATACAAAACTCCGGATCCAAACCGGTCAGAATTATACAAAGGTGCAGAAGACCTCCTTGCCAAATACAAAAAGGATTACTGGATATGCGGGGTAACTGTTACTACTATTTTTGAGACAGCATGGGCTCTCAGAGGACTTGATAAACTTATGATGGATTTTGTTCTGAATCCGGATATTGCGGAAGCCGTATTGGACATTCCTTATCAGTATCATCTTGCTGCTGCCGAGAAACTGGTAAGAATGGGTGTGGATATGATCTGGACCGGTGATGATATGGGTGGGCAAAATACAATGTTGATTTCTCCGGATATGTGGAGAAAGTTTTTCAAACCTAAAATGGCTCACTTTTTTAGTTCCCTTAAAAGCATTAACCCTAATATAAAAATTGCCTATCACTCTGATGGCGTCATAGAAGATATTATTCCTGATCTTATAGAGATAGGTTTGGATATACTTAATCCAATCCAACCAGCGTCTATGGATCCTGCACACCTAAAAAACAAGTTTGGAGACAAGCTCTGTTTCTGGGGAACAATTGATGAGCAGTATACACTGCCTTTTGGAAATCCTGGGGAGGTTAAAAAAGAGATTGAAACACGTCTGGATACAATTGGATTAAAGGGTGGATTAATATTGGGACCTACACATCATGTTCAGCTGGATACTCCTATGGAAAATTTTGATATGATGGTTAAGACTATTAAGGAAACACCTTGTAAATAATAGTTATTAAATCATAATTCCCATGCCAGTATATTTTGTATCCCCTCAATATTTCCAATTGAAATATCATCAAGGGTTATAACGAGTTTTTCATAATTATCTTTAATTTTTTTTAGATTACCAAACTCCCGTTCTATAACTGCTTCATCAGTAAGAGTGTATGCAACCTGGATATATTTTTTATCTCCATTTTTCTCAATAACAAAATCAATTTCCTTATTATTAAAGATACCGGTATAGATCTGATATCCCTCTCTTTTATAGTGCAGATAAATTGAGTTCTCAAGTAATTTACCAATACCTCTATCAAAAGAGGATGTTAAATAGTATTTAAAACTTAAATCATTCAAGTAATATTTTCTTTCACCTTTTAGGATTCTTTTCCCTTTCAGGTCATAGCGAGTTGATTCATGCAGGAAATATACATTGGATAAATACCCTAAATATGCTGAAATCGTTTCCTGGTTAGTTTTAATTCCCATTGAGATGAATGTATTTACAATCTTATTTACAGAGAAAAGAGAAGATTGAGAATCTATCACAAAATCTATTAATCTTCGTAATAAAATAACATCTCTAATATTATATCTTTGAATTATATCTCGTAAAATTATCGAATCTTTAAGAGCAGAAATATAATTTGTTCTTAACTCTTTATCAGGTAAATTATAAAGTTCAGGAATACCTCCCATCTGTAAATAGTTTATATAGGTTTTTTTATCCGGTTCAATATTATAAAAACCAAGATATTCAGAGAAACTAAATGGGTAAATATTTATTGTTATGTATCGACCGCTTAAATATGTAGATAATTCTCCAGACAGTAATTTTGAATTTGAACCTGTAATAAAAAGTTCATATTCTTTTGTATAATCCTGTGATAGTGAATTTACAATTTTTTCCCAATTAAGAATTTCCTGAATCTCATCTATAAATATATAAACTTTGCCTTTGGGTTTTAAAACTTTATGGTATTCAGCTATAATTTTATTTAATATCTTTGCATTACTAATAAAATCAAATGCGCTGATATCCTTATTTATATAAAATATATTATTACGTGGAATGTTATCAGTTTCTATTAGTTTTTTTATTATCATTCTCATAATAAAACTTTTTCCCGATCGTCGTTGTCCAAGTAATACTTTAACTAATTTATTCCCCAGATAGCTTGATATTTTATTAATATAATAGGATCTAAAATATCCGACACTAATCTCCTCTTCTTCCCAGAAATTATATTCTCGAAGTATTTCTAACATGCAGGAATCCTTTTCAATTAGAATTAATACGTACTATCTCTAAGTTACTACATAATAAATCAAATATTCATGATGATGCAAGCATAAATACAGGTTGTGTTTGATTTTTTGTATAAAAAGAAGAAAAAGTATGGTTATGTTTGGTTTTTTAAGAAAATTGATACTCAGAATAATACTTGGGACTTCGAATAAGTAGACAATGGTCTACAAAGGCATCTGAACAGAAAAAACAGTACCCTTCCCAGGTTTACTGGAAAATGTAATAAGACCTTCATGGTTTTCTACTATATGCTGACATATTGATAAACCAAGACCAGTATTTGTTTTGGTCATTTTTGTGGTGTAAAAGGGGTTGAATATATCTTTCTGAATATCTATGGGAATTCCATAACCATTATCTGAAATAGATATTGTAATTGAATTTTCTGTATTATCTTTTTTTATTCCTATCTCAATTATTCCCTGGTCCAGAACTGATTCTATTGCGTTTATTAGTAGATTCATAAAAAGCTGTTTAAGCTTATTTTCCTGTCCTGTAATGAATATATCATTATCAATATAATTCTTGTTAATTTTAATATTTTTCTTATTTATTTTATGTCCCAGAAGCATGATAATTTCATCCAACAGTAAATTTATATTAAATTTTAAGATGCCCTGATTATTTACTCTTGAAAAAGATAATAGTGATCCTATTATTTCTACTATCCTGTTTAGTTCCTTTTCTATATGTGTAATTGTGGAACTGTCTTCTTTATCTCGTTCTTTTAGTTTCAGTAGTTCAACATAATTTTGAATTATTCCAAGTGGGTTATTTATCTCATGTGCAACCCCTGCTGCAAGTTCTGCAGTGGATGCTACTTTTTCTGCTCTAAGAAGATATTCCTTTGTTACATAATCTACAGAAATATCTTCAAAAAACAAATCTGCACCTATGTAATCCTCCCTCTCATTATAAAGAGGATATGATTTAAGTTTTATTATTTTATTGTTGTTAAGAGAGATTTTATTCCAGGTAAAAAGTTTATGATTGTTAATTTGTTTTATAATTTCAGCCTGAAATTTTTTTTCCAGTTTATCTGTTATTTGGGAAAAGGTTCGGTGCTTTTTATCTTTTTTTATATCAAATACTTTATCAGCAGCAGGGTTACTTAATAATAAATTGTTCTCACTATCCAGCAGAACCATCCCTACTGGCAAGTCCTTAATTATTGATTCATCATATCTGTTAAGAAAGTGCAGTTTATCATTTTCCTGTTTTTGATCTTCAAGGTTTAGGGCAAAGCTGTAGGCCATGTTAATAAGTCGTGATCTATCAATAGCATTGACTGCTTCTGTTCCTCTTCTAACTCCCTCTTTTAGTACTGTTACCCTGTCTGCAATTTTGAAAATTTCATCTATATTTGAGGTTATATATATGACAGATTTGCCTTGATCTTTGCAGGCTCTTAGTATCTTGAAAGCCATATCCAGTTCGGTTGGAGTAAATCTTCGTGAAATTTCATCAACAATTATTATATCAGTTCCAAGGGATAAAACCCTTGCTATCTCTATTACCTGTCTCTCTCCTTCTGTTAGTTGATATACAGGAATATCTGCATTAATATCAATTGAGAAGGTTTTAAATAGCTTCTTGCATTCATATGTCATTGCATTTCGATCTTTTTTACTAATATAAAAATGAGGCATTCTGCCAATATATATATTTTCTACTGCACTCATGGAGGGAATAATATTCTGTTCCTGATAGACCATCCCTATTTTATATTCGATTGCAGACTTCGGGGTTAGTGTGTTTATTTCTTCACTATTTAGATATATATATCCGGATTGTTTTCGTTCATGGCCTGTTAAAATTTTAGCCAAAGTGGATTTGCCAGCCCTGTGATCTCCTGTTAAGGCATGGATTTCACCTCTGTAAAGATCAAAGTCAACGCCATTAAGAGCAGCAATATTGTTATATTTGTGGTGGATGTTAACTAATTTTAAACTTTGTCTGTTTTCCATGTGTCCAAACCAATTTTTTTCATTTTATTATACAAGGTTCTACGATTTATATTTAGTATTTCAGCAGCTTTTGTTTTACTTCCTTTTGCTTTATTTAAGGCATCCAGTATTACTTCTCTTGTAACCTTGTCATAAACGGATTTAATATCATTAGCTGAAAAATCTGTAACCCTTTTATACTGCATTGGAAGATTTTTCGGAGAAATTTCTGGCTCTTCACAGAATATTACAGATCTTTCAACACAATTTTTTAATTCCCTAATATTACCAGGCCATGAATGCTCCAGAAAAATTGAAACTGTTTCATTTGAAATAGTATGTATAGATTTATTATACTTAAGATTAAAATCATTAATAAAATAGTCTACAAGAGGAAGGATATCTTCTTTTCTTTCTTTTAATGCAGGTATTTCCAGGTGAACAACTGACAATCTATAATACAAATCTTCTCTGAACTTCCCCTCTTCTACTAAAACTTTAAGATTTTTATTTGTAGCTGCAACAAAACGAACATCCATTTTTTGTACATTGTTTGACCCCAGTCTCTCAAATTCTTTTTCCTGAAGAACCCTAAGAAGCTTTGCCTGGGTGTTTACACTCATCTCTCCAATTTCATCAAAAAAGATTGTTCCTCCTTCAGCAATTTCAAATTTACCCTTTCGGAGTTCCCTGGCATCTGTAAATGCTCCTTTTTCATGACCGAAAAGCTCGCTTTCAAGTAGTGTCTCCGGAATAGAAGCACAATTAATCTTAATATAGGGGTTATCCATTCTATTGCTATTTGTATGTATAGCATTTGCTATAAGTTCTTTTCCGGTACCGCTTTCTCCTGTAATTATAACAGGAATATCTGTAGCAGAAATTTTTTCTACAATCTCCATTATTTCTTTCATTTTATTATTATTTGTAATAATCTTATCTGTTGTCGGAATTTTATTTTGTTTATTTTTTACATTTTTTAATTGTTCAATTTCAGATAGGAGGTTTGCAAATTTTATGGGCTTTTCATAAAAATTCTGTGCTCCATATTTCATTGCACTTACAATTGTTTCTACAGAACCAAATCCTGATATCATTATTACCGGGAGTTCAGGATATTTACTTTTAATTATTTTTATTAAATTTATTCCGGAATACCCTGGCATTTTATAATCTGTGATAACAAGGAATACATCATTGTCCTGTAACAGTTTTTCTGCCTGCATACTGTCAGAAGTATATATTGCATTGTAGTTATGAGCTTTAAACAGTTTTGACAGCGAAACACACATTGCCGTTTCATCATCAATAATTAGTATTGTATTCATGTTTCTTATTTTAGATTGTGTTTACATAAAACTCAAGAGAT
>JAOZPU010000119.1 GCA_029932585.1 Spirochaetia bacterium
TGGACACAGGGAATGAAAACCGTGTGATCTCTTTTACCATCTTTTTTTCTCCTTTGGATGCATAGCCGAGCAGGAAGCTTGCTTCCGACCAGGCTTTAACAAAACACAAGATAATTCAAAATAATACATAACAATTCAATGCTATAATACTTTTAGCAGAATATCACTATCTGCAACATATTGACAACATTTATTTTACAATATTTAGAAAATAATAACAACAGGATGACAAAAAAATTAAATTTCAAATTTAGAGACGTAGCAATGCTATATAGCATTGCTACGTCTCTATGTTTTTGTTATTCCATTAGATTATCTATTGGCATACACCAGATCAGGAAGCCATGTGGCAATACCTGGAAACATCATGACAATTGCCAGTCCCAGTATCATTAGAGCAACAAAAGGCCACACAGAACGATAGATATCTGAAAGAGATATTTCCTTTGGCGCCATGGCCTTCATAAGGAATAAGTTATAACCAAAAGGCGGAGTAAGATAGGCAATCTGACATGTTATTGTATAAAGAATACCATACCATATAGGACTAAAACCAAGTTCAATAATAAGAGGGACATACAAAGGTGCAACAATAATCAGCATTGCTGTATCATCTAAAAACATTCCCATTAGTATATAGGAAAGCTGCATCATCAATAGGATTCCCCATTTGGAAAATCCATAATCCAGGAAAAGACTCTTTATTGCGTGTACAGCACCAAGACCATCAAAAACAGCACCAAAAGCAAGGGCTGCAAGAATAACCCACATGAACATACAGCTTACACTCAAAGTTTCTATAAGAACCTCTTTCAAACCTACCCATGTCAATCTCTTCTTGGCAAGTGCAACAAAAGTAACAGCAAGTGCACCAACAGCTGAACTTTCAACAAGGGAAGTTACTCCCATAAAGAAAAGTCCGGACATCATAAAAATTATGACCAGAGGAGGGAGCCCACTCGATAACAATATAAGCTTCTTTTTAAAAGAAATATTTCGTTCTTCTACAGGTAATGCAGGTCCAATATCCGGCTGCAAAATACTTCTTATTACTATATAAATAATAAACAGAGCTGTTAAAAGCAGCCCTGGAAATACTCCTGCAATCCAAAGACGTCCCACAGGCTGGCGTGCGATCATACCGTATAAAACAAGAACAACACTCGGAGGTATCATTATACCCAGAGAACTACCAGCCTGAATAACACCGGTTACAAGTATTTTATCGTACTTGCGCTTCAGCATCTCAGGAAGAGCAATAGTTGTACCTATTGCCATACCGGCAACACTTAACCCATTCATAGCCGCTATAACCGACATAAGAACAATTGTCCCTATTGCAAGCCCTCCCCGAACCGGCCCAAACCAGACATGCATCATCTCGTACAGGTCATCTGCAATTCCTGCCTTGGAAAACATATATCCCATAAAAATAAAAATGGGCAGTGTAAGAAGTGGATACCAGTTTAGCAACGAAATTACAGCGTGATAAGGAAGAGCTGAACCACCCTTACCCCATAAAAGCATTGCAAATAAAGTAGCAACTCCACCTATAACTGCATATATATGCCGCCCTGTCAAAAGCATGGTAACCATGGAAAAAAACATTAGAATTGCCATTAATTCATAGCTCATTTTATCTTCCTCCCTGTTAGTTGAGCAATACTTTTAATTAATTCAGATATCATCTGTAGGAACATAAGGGTGAGTCCTATTTGAATTATAAATTTTACAGGAATCATAGAAGGATGCCAGGAAGAATAACTAACCTGCTTATACTTAATTGCATAAACCAGACCCTTATACCCTCCAAACCAAAGCACACCCATGTAGAAAATGGAAATAGCAAAAGTTATAACATCCGAAAGTGCCTGATTTTTTGGTGACCAGCGATGAAATATCAGATCCATTCTGACATGCCCTCCAATGAGAAGGACATATGCTCCACCCAAAGTGTAGTACACAGCCATTACAAACTGCGTCATTTCAACTGCCCACATTTGTGACCGGTTAAAAAACAATCTTGCAACTGATTCAAAAAGTAATATTGCCATCATAACAAAAACCAGATACATGGCGAATTTCCCAACTCCGGTACTTAATTTATCTATGGTATGAACATAACCTTGTATGCTCCGATAGAATATATTAGGTTTTTCTTTACTGAGCATCAAATACCTCCTTCAATGCAGTAATTAACAATAAGGGCTACCTCTCTGAAGATTTCCAGAGAGATAACCCTGAAGTAAAAATTATATAACTCCTGTTTCCAAATACTTTTAATATCTGTATGGAGCTCCAGCTTTCTGCATTGTTTCCACATAAGTTTTAAGTATATCTACAACTTGTTTGTCCCGGGGACTCTTTGCTGCAATTTCATCCCAGTATTTGTAAGCAGCTTCTTCAACAACCTTCCATTCATCATCAGGAATAGTTGTCAGTTCCAGCTTATCACCATTTACACGATAATTAGCTTCTCCCCACCAGTACCAGTGAAGCCGATAGTAATTTGATTTATCAATTGCAAGTCTAAGAAGCTGCTGCAAATGAGCAGGAACTTTTTCCCAGGCATCAGAGTTAACAAACCATCCACCAGCCCATGCACCGGAAATAGGATTAGTAAGGTAATACTTTGTAACATCTGCCCAACCTACTGTATAATCTTCTGTGATACCGGACCAGGCAACTCCATCAAGAACATTAGTCTGAAGAGCCATCTCAACATCTTCGTAAGGTAGAGCCATAGGAACAACACCAAATTGTTTCATAAATTCTCCACCTGTTGGGAACATATACATTCTTAAGCCCTTAAGGTCTTCAATATGATGAATTGGTTTTGTAGTAGCAAAATTACAAGGATCCCAGCTGCCCTGAGCAAGCCAGGTCACACCATCTATCTCTGCATAAGCTTCTTCCCAAATTTCATTAAGTCCATAATGATTCCAAAGAACATCAACATCCAGTCCATATCGTGCTGCAAGAGGGAAATAAGCAGCAAAAACAGATACATCTACAGGAGATGCCATAGAATCATCATCACTAACAGCCATTTCCACGGTTCCTTCCTGAACAGCTCTAAAAAGCTCTCCATGTGGTACCAATTCATCAGCTGTATACACATCAATAACCATTTCTCCATTTGCTGCAATATTAAACTCATCAATTGCATTCTTTACAACAAATTCATTCAAAGCGGGTCCAGCATATGACTGAAGCCTCCATTTGATAGTTTTTTTAGGTGCCGCTGCTGCAACTCCATCAGCATCTGCAGATTTTCCACTACAACTGGTAATCATAGGTACTAGTAGAGCCAAGACTATCAACATACTGAAAATAATAGTTAGTAGATTTCTTTTCTTCATTCTAAAGCCTCCTGGAAAGTTTCCGGTTTTTTAGTTTTCAGGGTCAAACCCTTTATAAATACAATATAGAAGCATAACAATCTGAATTGCCTATTTCCTCCTTTTAAAGATTTAACCTTCTGTTTTAGGCATATCTATTCAGATATATATAATCTTATATATGTACCAAAGATTCATTATTAGGCCATAATTGTTCAAAGTCAAGAAAAAAAACACAAAAGAGCTGAATAGTTCAAAAAGATTCAAAATTCGTAATAGAAGTATAATTAATTTGTAAGATCATTTAATTGAGATAGTGTAATTCCTTTCTCAATAACACTATTTTGAAGTTGCTCTGGTATAGATTCAGAAAGTAGTATGGAGAGAACCTGCTCAAAACTGAGAATATTCATCTCAATTAGAAATTCCCCTATCCTTCGCTGATTTTCACTTTTATACGGCAACTGCCTCATGTAACTTTCTCCTGTTATTATTAACTATAGTAAAGTCCAATAGTGAAAGATAGAGTAATTGTAAAAAAATAATAGATTTTGATTCAAGACAGCTAAAATTGATTAGCTTTATTGACAGGGAACAGCTATTTACATAAGATGGGCACATATTGCTCCGGTAGCTCAGCAGGATAGAGCAGCTGCCTCCTAAGCAGCAGGTCGGACGTTCGAATCGTCTCCGGGGTAAAAATTAAATTTCATCAGAATTTAAAGTATACATCCATTTCCCACGACTTAAAATTAGAAGACCAACAATGGCTACTACAAGATTAGAAGTAAACATACCTATCCATATACTTACAGGTCCAAGTGCAGTAAAAGCAACAAGCATAAAAACAACTGGAACCCGAAGCCCCCACAAGCGAATAATATTTAAAATCATAATCGGTTTTGTATCACCGGCACCCTGAAAAGCACCATTAGCTACTGTAAAAAGGGCAAAAAAGATAACCGAGGGAGATACTATTTTAAAAAGCATTGCCCCATGGTAGATAACATCAGGATCATTCACAAAAAACTTCACAACAGAATTCCCTTTAAAAAAAGTTACAGTCATTCCAATACTTATAAAAATAATAATAGTAATAAAAGAATGTTTAACTATTTTTTTTACATTATTATAGTTTTTAGCTCCCAGCTGCTGGCCTACCAGAACAGATGTGGCCTGGGAAATACCCATAGCAGGCATATTAAATAGCCCAATTATTCTGTTTCCTATGCCAAAAGCAGCAATTACAGCAGTACCAAACCCATTAACAACGCCCTGAAGTACAGTAAAACCAAGAGCAGAAATACCCTGCCCTATAGAAGATGGTAATCCAATCTTTAATAACAACTTAATAGCCTTCTTATTCGGAACCATATCCCTCAAATGGAGCTTTATACCTTTCGAACCTTTTACAAGAATAATCAATGCTATAAAAGATGCCACCAGTCTTGCGAGTACTGTAGCATAAGCTGCTCCTTTTACTGTCATTGAAGGAATTGGACCAAATCCAAAAATAAAAATGGGATCAAGAATTATATTTATAAAAACAGTAATAGACTGGATAACAAGAGGAGTTATACTGTTGCCTATCCCCTGAAGTGCACTTCTCAAAATAAAGCTCATAAACATAAATGGAATGCCCGAAAGGATAATTTTTAAATAATCTGATGTATACTGGAAAGTATCCTCGGGAACCTGCATTAACCTTAAAAGATTATCTGTAAAGGTAATTCCCAAAATGCTGATAATTAGAGCTACAAAGAGGAGAAGAACTGTCATCTGCCCCAAATAAAAATCTGTTTTCCGCCTGTCTCCCTTTCCAAAGGACTGTGAAATAAGAGTAGCACCTGCACTGGAAAATCCAAAAGCAAATATTATAAGGAAAAAAATCAAATTCATTGAGATAGAAGGGGCAGAAAGTGCTTCTTTTCCTATTTTACCAAGAAAATATGAATCTGCCAGATTGTAGAGCATCTGAAGAAAGTTCCCCAGCATTATAGGACCTGCAAGTTTTAACAAACGAGGATATGAGTATTTAATATTTAGTTCATTGGAATTCAGTTTTTCAATCTCCAAATAAAGAATTAAAAGCATTTTTTGCTTCATCTTCTTTATTTTTACCGGATTTTCCTGTAAAATTTGAGGCTAATTCAAAAAAATCACAAAAATTTGCTCTATCTTTTTCTCTTACAGCTTCACGTATACTTTCACTACAGTCCCAGTGGCTGCCGGGAGAATAAAACCTGCAGTTTAAACAAACTTTTGCATCTTTTCCACAGGAGGAACATTCAGTATTTCTGTAGACCTTTACTTCAAACTCACTTCCACAATTATAACAATTACCCATAAAGGAAGTATAATGTTGTTATGAATGAATTGTCTATAGCTCTACTAAATATCAGAGTATAGGTGCATCTTTGTTATTTCTATTAGCATAAATATTTTTTTCAATATTCTCCAAGGATGATCTTAAAATATAGTTTGTTCTATGTTGAAACCCTAATATAATTATCTGAATTATAAGTGTTAAAAAAGCTGCGGCTGCTGCACTGTTAAAAGCGGCAGTCATTCCCCAGTGCTGGTAGATTTCGCCTCCTCCTGTGGCCCCAATAATAACACCCACTGTTAAAACAGATTCATGTATAGCCATCCGCTTTTCACGATGAATACTACCTGAAACTCCATGGAATATAGAGCTTGAATACCCACCCGCAAAAAGTATACCAAAAAGAGAAAGCACTATAAAAAAGGAAATCCATGATTGTGCATAAGGGAAAATGAGTACAATCACAATCATTAAAATCTGTATTACCAGCATAAAAGTTTTATTAAAATGCCACCAGTTCACTTTACCGGCAACTATAAATAGAAAAGTACTGAACAAAGCTCTAAAAAGAAGAAGCAACCCAATTGAGGATTCCTTAAAAAAAAGTTCCTCCCTGGCATAAAGGGGGAAAACAAACATAATAACACCAAAAACAATATATCCGGTAAAATTCCCCAGCCAGGCAATATATCGTAGAGGAGTACTTCTGTCACTAACTGACAGGTCCTTAGTACTTATGGTTCTCTGCGAAATAATGGAAGAAATTACTATTGGGACAAGTATTAGAGCAATTGAAAGAAAACCATAGATACCGGTTACAAAAAACAGTGGATAATATAGATTAGCTTCAAGAAGCAAACCTCCTAAATAGGGGCTTAATACTAATCCCATAGACCAGGAAAGGTTAAAATAGCCCATTATTCTGTTAAGTTCGGCACCCTCCAGCCCAAGAGAGAGCCATCCCATTATTGGAGGCCAAAACAATGCTGTAATAAAACCAAATAAACCGTAGAGTACAAACATTAAAATTACAGTTTTACTAAAAAGCATTGCCAGAACTATAAAAACCATTCCAATAGATGAAATGGCGATGGATCTGTGAGCTCCAATCTTTCTGCTTAGATTATGAAGTGCAAAACAACCAATAAAATAGGAGAATGCCCAAAGAGATGAAAACCATCCTATTGTGGAAAATGAGGAATTAAAAATATCTCTCATATAAAAAACAAGGCTAAAATTCAGAATTCCAATTCCAGTATTTACTAAAAAAGCCGCCGGGAGCAAAACAAAAGCTCGTTTTATTTCTTGTCGCATATATTGATATTTACCTTATTTTAGATCATTATACAATTGTGAAGAATAAAAAAGATTTTATTCAAATAGATAATTTAAACAAACAAGCATTTGAGGCAGTTTTTAGTGAGCCGGATCTGGGCCTTAAGTTATGCAGAGAAGCCTTTAAAAAATCTTCTTCCATTGATTACTTTGAAGGAATGACAGAGAGCAAATTTCAGGAAGGCTGGTGTCTTCTTATAAAAACAAACTATGAAGATTCACTCAAAGCACTGGAAGAAAGTCTTGAGGGCTTTAAAAAGCTGAATATAGTAGTTGGAGAAATGAAAGCCCTTAATGCCTTTGGAGTTCTATATACAAATATAAGTAATTACGAAACTGCGATGGATTACTACATAAAATCCCTGGAATTAAGTAAAAAAACACATAATCTTGAGCGTATGGGAACCGCATACATAAATATAGGAAGCCTGTATGCCGAATTGAAAAAAAATGAAATTGCTTTAGATTATTACAAAAAGGCTCTTACAATAATAGAAAAAACTAATAATCAAGCTCAACTGTGTGCCTGCCAAATAAACATTGGAGATATCTATTTAACTCAAAAAAAATTTAACCTTGCACTGAATAATTACAATGAAGCTCTTACTATTGCAAAATGTATTAAAAATAGAGTATACGAAAGCAATTCCTTAACATCAATGGGAAAACTCTATCAGGAAACCAGGGATTTTACAAAAGCAGAAAAACACCATCGGTTAAGTTTGGAAATATCTGAATTGTTAGGAGATAATTTAGGAATTGCCGAATGTTTAACAAATTTAGCTGATTTATATTTTATAGAGAAAAATAATGAAAAATCTATTAAATACCACAAAAAAGCTTTAACAATAAGTAAATCAATTAACTCAAAATACTTTTCATCAAAAAACTATTTAGGCCTATCAGATGCATATAATATTAAAAAAGATTTCAAAAATGCACTAAATTATTATAAACATTATAACAATATCACTATTGAACTTCAAAATGAAAAAATTGATCTTCAGTTAAAAAATATTAATGTACAAAAAAAAATTGAAAAAGCAAAAAAAGATGCTGATATACAAAGAACAAAAAATAAAGAACTCCAGGAAGCTTTAGACAGAGTATCTATACTAAATAAAATTGGCCAGGATATTACATCATCCCTGGATCTTGAAACGGTTATGACAACAATCTATAAAAATATTTCAACATTTATAAGTGCAGATATATTTGGAATAGCACTTTATGACAACAAACGTGAAGAAATAGATTTTAAATATTTTATTGTTGATGGTGAAAGAATAAAAGGTGAGAATAAAGGAGTTCATACAGAAGGGAGTATGGCGGGCTGGGTTATTATTAATAATGAATATTTATTTATTAATGACCTGCAAAACGAATATATTAATTATGTTACAAAACTAATTGGTTCTAATTCGGGTAATACAAAATCTGCTATATTTGTGCCACTAAGAATTGGAACAAATATTATGGGAATAATAACTGTTCAGAGTAATTCTCTAAATGCATATACACAACAGGATTTGGAAATTATTCAGGCAGTTGGAGCATATAGTGCCATAGCTCTTGAAAACTCAAAAGTCCATGAAGAAATTAATAAACTAAATAAAATTATCAGTTCAGAAAAGAAAATACTGGAAAAGGCATATGACAAAATAGACAGGCTTGCAAATCACGATATATTAACAGGCCTACCAAATAGAAGACTTTTTATTGAATTATTAAAACAGGAACTTAGACAGACAGATCGTAAAAAAACAAAAATAGCTGTTCTCTTTATAGATCTGGATGATTTTAAGCCTGTTAATGACAACCTTGGACATGACGCAGGTGACAAAGTACTACAAATGGTATCACAAAGATTTATTTCTACATTAAGAGAATCTGATGCAATTGCCAGAATTGGCGGAGATGAATTTGCTGCGCTTATTTGTAATGTAAAAAATAAAAATGATATACAAAAAATTGCAGAAAAAATAATCGATAAATTCAAAAACCCATTTAAAGTTGATAATAGCAAATTCCAAATTGGAATAAGCATGGGCATAAGTATATATCCAGATGATGACGATACAATGGATGAGTTATTAAAAAAAGCAGATATGGCAATGTATCAGGTAAAATCAGAAAATAAAAACGCTTTTATCTTTTATAACGATAAAAATTAAATAA
>JAOZPU010000120.1 GCA_029932585.1 Spirochaetia bacterium
TTCTGCCTGAGCAACAGTTCTTGGATATCCATCCAAAACCATCCCTTTGTAGTTGGATCTACTAAAATAGGACTCAAACAGCATGTTTGTCAGGCTATCGGGGACATATTTCCCATTACTAACGTAATAATAGGCTTTCAGACCCAGCAGAAAGTCATCAATAATAGAATTATCAATACTGGATCCAAGGGTTTCTTTTATCTCTTTATCTTCAATAAACCCATTTTTTTTATCATCATAAAACTGGTTTATGTCACCTTCATAAGCTGCATCATTAAAAATTTTCATGAAAGAACGGAAGATATTTCCTGTAGAAAGCTGTTTCAAATCAAAATCGCTTGTAAAAACATCAATTCTTGGTTGCTTTCCGGCACCGCTCTTTCCCATAACAAGTATATTCTCAAATTTCATAATATGCTCCTATAAAAAAACTCTCCGGCTCTATTTTCAGGCCGGAAAATCTATGTTCCTGAATGATAAAAAATAATAAATTTCTCTATTTTCAAGATATCATATTCTATTTTTTTCCTTTTTATTTGCCTTATAAGTCTGATACAAAGGTATTCCAATAGAGAGTACAGCAAGAATTAATAGTATCAGGCTTGCCGGCCTTGTAAAGAAT
Source organism: Spirochaetia bacterium (assembly GCA_029932585.1). Lineage (GTDB taxonomy): Bacteria > Spirochaetota > Spirochaetia > B11-G9 > B11-G9 > JAJRQE01. Next base: position 623 of record JAOZPU010000120.1, read on the forward strand.
ACATTATAACCACCCATAATAACAGCCCTTCTAAAGTTTGTTTCTGCAAGTTTTCCAAGAACCATACCAAGTACAATTGGAGCCATAGGGAATCCATATTTCTTTAATAACCAGCCAGATACACCAAAACCTATACAGGCTGCAACATCAAAGAATGAGTAGTTTACTGCAAAACTTCCTATCATTGAAATTGCAAGAATTGCAGGCATAAGAACTTTTTTAGGTATAACGGTCACTTTAATCCACAATTTTGCACCCATGAGCCCAAGAATCAGCATAACAAAGTTTGCAACCATTAGTGCGGCAAAAAGAGAGTAAACAATATCCGGACGTTCAACAAAAAGCATTGGACCAGGAACCAGATCGTGAATCATTAGTGCCCCTACAAGAACAGCTGTGGAAGCACTTCCCGGAATTCCCAGAGCCAGGAGCGGTACAAGAGCGCCTCCGACAGAACTTGAATTAGCGGCTTCTGCTGCTGCTACCCCTTCAGGGTTTCCTTTTCCAAATGTTTCGGGGGATTTACTTAATTTTTTGGCAATATCATAGGATAAAAATGCTGCAATAGTAGCACCTGCTCCAGGGAATATTCCTATTAGTGTTCCAAAAATTGAAGATCTTATTATTGCAAATTTAAGTTTCCAGTAATCCATAAAAGATGGCCATTGTTCTTTATCAAATTTGGTTTGTGCTCCTTTTTCAAGTTTATTTTCTTCTATTCTGGTAAAAACTTCACTAAGTGCAAATAGACCTATTAGTGCCGGAATGAGAGCAAAACCGTCAAAGAGTCTGTAGGTACCAAAAGTAAACCTCTTTACACCGGATATGGGATCGATACCAATAGTATTAATTAGAAGTCCCAACATAGCTGCCAAAAATGCTTTTGCCCAGTTTTTTCCTCCCAGAGAGGCTACAGTTGTAAGTCCAAAAATTGCAAGCGCAAAGTATTCAGCAGGGTGCATTCTGACAGCCACTCTGGCTAGAGGTACAGAAAAGAAAATTAGAATAATTGTTCCTATAATACCCCCAATAGTGGAAGCTACAAGAGATACTCCCAGACCTGTTCCGGCTTTACCCTGTTTTGTCAACGGATAACCATCGAAAGCAGTTACTACTGCAGAGGGTGTGCCGGGTGTATTAATGGTTACTGCCGTAATTGACCCACCGTATTCCGAAGCAATGTAAATAGATATAAGCAGTATAAGCGCTACATGGGGCTGTAGATTATATGTGAATGGAACCAGAAGGGCTACTCCCATTGAAGGTGAAAGACCCGGCATAGCACCTACCATTATTCCCAGTATAACACCGGCAACTATGGCAATAATGGGTTGTATATGTCCCAGATATCCAAAACCCATAAAAAAGTTATTTAATATTTCCATATATTACTCCTTAACCAAAAATCCATTCTATGAGGATACCTCTTGGAAGAGGAACATATAGAAGTCGATAGAATGCAAAGTATGAGAAAATAACCCACCCTGCTGTTAGGGAACTCATTACTTTCCAGTTCCTGTATGAGAGATAGTACATCCCCAGAATAAGGTAGATAATAGTAGCCAGATAATATCCAATAAATTGCATTATTATTAAATACAGTATTGTCATAAGTATAAAAACTGCAACATTAGAGATTTTTCCCCAGGGGGGATCTTTTTCTTCATGTTTTGAAATAGCTTGAAAGAATAAGAGCAAACTGAATGTTAATATACCAACTATCCAGAGACCAGGGACAACACCTGGACCTACTTCTCCCTTGTGGGGAAATCCCAGTGCCATTGTTCCGAAAAGAAGTGCCAGTTCTATAAAAAATACTGGAATAAGTATTCTTCCTGCATATCTTTTTTTTGATGACTTTAATACGATTAGCGCAATACCTAAAAATATAACTGCAAGTATTGCCAATAAAACCCAGAATCCAGGGCCTTTTCCAAAAAATTTAATTAATTCCATTTATTGCCTGCTTGTTGATTGACCTGTTTAGATACAGGTAGAGACGCCCTATGGGGCGTCTCTACCTTTTATATAGCTGTCAATAATATATTATTGTTTAGCTGCCTTGTATGCATCATAATCTGCCTGAACTATTTTATTAAACTCATCCCGGGGTTTATGTACAAGCATGTTGCCCATAGGAGCATATGTTGCAATCCATTCAGGATCGTTGGTAACTTTTTCAAAAATATCATCGTACCATGCAATAATACTATCATCAGTTCCTGCTTTTACAGCAAAACCTCTCCACATAACTTCATTTTCAAGTCCTTCAATACCAAGTTCTTTAAAAGTAGGTACGTCTGGAAACTGTGGAAGTCTTTCTGCTGTACAAACTGCAGCTACAGAAAAGTCTGGTTTTCCAATAATTTCACCTGGATTACCTGTATAAGTAATTCCCTGTACTCCAAGAAGAGCTGCTTTTGCCTTTCCACCACTTGCAAATGGAACCCATTTAGCTTCAATACCAGCTGCTTTCCAGATCATCTGAGCTGTTACATGGTCAAGACCACCTGCTGCAGGGCCTAACCATAGCTGATCGCCGCCTTTTGCTTTTGCATCTGCTACAACCTGTTCCCATGTAACAACGCCTGTTTTATTGTTTGTAATTACACATTCAGGATCAATCTGCATCTGAGCAATCCAGTCAAAGGTCATTGGATCAAGTTCAGAATCTGTAGTAACCAGTTTGGAAACATTGGATTTTGTCATGTACATCAATGTATAACCATCAGGTTTTGTTGTTGCTACATATTCCATTGCTACTATTCCACCAGCACCGGCTTTGTTTTCTACAACAAAGGTAGCGTCTGTGTATTTACTTGCAATATCTGTAAACTTTCTGGATAAGATATCTCCAGCTCCACCAGGCCCAGTATAAACAACCAGTTTAATTGGTTTTGTCGGGAATTTTTCAGCTCCATCAGCTTTTTCAGCTCCACCTGCAGCAAATGCAGAAATAGAAACTATAGCCAATAGTAAGAAAATTACTAATGCTTTTTTCATCTTTTTCTCCTATGGTCGCATAAGCGAGCAGAAAGCTTGCTTTCGACCAGATTTATTTTTTTACCAGATAAACTACTGTAGAATAACTGGTTTAATTGCGTTTGTATAGATAAAATTCACTCGTTGAATAATGAAGGATTTTATTAAATATGTACAATCAATCTTTATTATATATTCTATTAGAATGTTTGATGGTTATATTACTATTCAAAAATTGGAAATGCTATGATAATGGATTCAGATATAAATAGCATTAATAGCAGGAGTTTAAAATGAGTAATAATATGATGACATGGCTGGGAAGCCTGAAAAGTAATTTTTCGAATACACAACAAGTAACAATAGTTATGGGAAACGAGGCAGCAGATCTCGATTCTATGGCATCTGCAGTTACTTATGCCTGGTATCTAAATTTAAGTGATACAGATGGAAAGTATTTCCCAATGATTAATATCCCCAGAGCAGATTTTAAACTTAGAACTGAAGCAGTTTATTTGTTCCAGGAAGCTGGCATAAATATAGATAACCTTCTCTTTGCCGAAGATGTTGATCTGGATAAGCTGAAAGCAGGTAGTAATCTTAAACTTATTCTTGTAGATCATAATAAGCTGGCTTCCAGTCAAACTGGTCTTGAGACTGTAATAACCGGAATACTTGATCATCATGCAGATGAAGAATCCTATCCCCCTGCTGCAGTAACTGATATAAGACCTGTTGGATCTGCTGCTACAATTGTTGCAGAATCTTTTCTAAAGGATCAAAAAGATTCTATAGATAGTTCTCTGGGTACCCTCCTGCTTGGAACAATTCTTCTGGATACGGTAAACCTGGACCCCGAGGCTGGAAGGGTTACAGATGATGATTCAAAAGCTGCAAAGGAAATTATTGATATTGCCGGGCTGGACAGTAAAAAACTATTTGATAAACTTCAGTTTGAAAAATTCAATGTATCTTCTTTAGGAAGTTATGATCTTTTAAGAAAGGACTATAAAGAGTGGCAGCTAGGGGACATAAAACTTGGAATTGGCTCTGTATTACTTCCTGTTGAAGACTGGGCTGCAAAAGATTCTGAAATTGTCAGTGAATTTGACCGTTATCTAAAAGAGAGAAAACTGGATGTACTACTTTCTATGAATGCTTTTACATCTCCAGGCTTTACCAGACAACTTGTAATCTATGTTCCTGATTCTAATTTAAGAGAAAAAACTGTTTCTTTTATGGAAGGTTCTGATTTAGGACTTGAAAAACTGGATATTAATTCATCTTCAGACAGCTGTACATTTTATAATCAGAAGAATTTGGGAATTTCAAGAAAGAAACTTCAGCCTCTATTAAAGGATTTTTTTGAAGGTTAAGAACGTATTGTTATAATAAACTGTAAAAAGGTACAATAGAATATTAAATATCCTTTTAAAGAAAAAAATATTGATAAATTGATTAATCTTATGTATAATAGCTTCAAGTAAATATTAAACAGTTGGAGCTATTAATGAAAACTCTTCGGCTTGTATTTTTAATACTTATTTTTGCAATTTTTTTTGCCTGTAGCAAGGATAAAACGGTTCTATCTTCTGATGTTGAAGAGATAGTTAAGCAAGAGGTAGAAAATTCAATAGTATTGGAATCGGTTCAGAATGAGGGGTTGATAAGTTTTTTAACAGGTGATGTTTTTATTATTAGTAATAATATAGAAAATTTTGCAGAGATTGGAGACACTGTTGCAGAAAAGGATATAATTAGAACAGGCTTAGATGGTTCCTGTGAAATTCAGATAGGAACAACAGCAATTATTTCACTTCAGGAGAACACTAATTTTTCACTTTCTACAGTTGCACTCAATTCTGATGGGAATAAAGTAAAAACAAAAGTGATTGCTGGTATGGTTGCTTTTAAAATAGATAAATTACTTGATAACGATCGTTTTATAATAGATACACCAACTATTGCCTGTGGTGTTCGGGGGACACAGTTTCTTGTTACAGTTATAGATGATGAAATTACAGAAATCGCGGTACTTGAGGGCAAAGTAGCAGTTACCCCGTCGGAAGCAGAATCATTATTTGAAATTATGGAAACTGCTTCTGTAGAGCTGGAAGAGCTTATTGAAGAAGTTTTAAGTATTGAGACCATTATAGAAGCTGGCAGTGAGTTAAAGGTAGAAGCAGCAGAAATAGCTCCCATTGCAGAAAAAATTCAAAGAATTGTAGAAGAAATATCTGTATATGAAGAAAAAAGTGAGGAAGAAAAATCTGCAATTATCAGCAAGGTAGAGACATTGTCAATTGCTGTTGTAAAAGCTGTAAAAACTATTCCAAAACCTGTAGTTCTTGCTGCTCTTAACAAAGAGATACTAAAACCACTTGAAATTAGAGAATTTCTACCAATTCAAAGTCCGGAAGAGCAGAAAACCGAAAAGAAACCATTGGAATACCGGGCTTTGGTTATAAATGTTGAACCTGTGGAAGCAGAAATATATCTGGATAATCAATTACGTGGTACAGGTCAGATATCTGTACTATTCCCTCTGAAAACAGATTTAGAACTCCTTATAAAAGCCCCTGGATATGAAAATATTGAAGATCAACTTACTATAAGTAAAGAAACTCCTACCACTTATAGTTACACTCTGGATAAAGAAAAAAGAGAGATTTTGTTAAAAGTGGATCCTCCGGATGCAACTATTTTTTTGAATGATATTGAATTGGGTAAGGGGTCGCATACTGGCTTATATCCTTTGGGTTCTTCTCATATTTTTACTGCAAGACGGAATGGGTATAATCCAGCCAGTATCGAAGTAATAGTCAATGATAATACCAATGATTATTCTCTTACACTGAGTCGTGGTCCCCGTCCTTTTATAATTAAAACATTTCCAGATGACTCAGAAATTACCATTGATGGTAAACCTGCAGGATTGGGATATTTTTCAGGCGAATATACTTTTGGAACAGAAGTAGATGTGGAAGTAAGAAAAAAGGGATATAAACCCCTTATTCAAACTTTTAAGCTGGATGAATCTGTTCCTAATGAACTTATCCTTGATCTTGAGCTGCTTGATATTTCTCTGACAGTATCAGCATATCCCTCTGATGCTGTTATAAGTATAAACGGAAGAATAGAAGGTAAAGGAAAAACAACAGTATCATATCCTTTTGGTTCTAAAATTGATGTTCTTGTAGAGCGAAAAGGGTATGAATCCACAAGTTTTATTGTAGATCTTTCAGAGGTTAAAACTATGAAAAGGGAGGTTCAATTAAAAGCTCTTGCTGTTTTTGGTAAATATCAGCTTGGATCCTCTCCTTTTGTTGGTGAACTTACTGCAATGGGAAACAGGATTGTTGCAGCAGATAGATCCGGCTTTTTGCATAGTATTACTCTGGAAGAAACAGGAAAGTGGACCTTTAATAGTTCTAATCGTAATAATGAAACATCATCACCTGTGAGTGCAGGAGATAAAGTCCTGCTTGCTGGTACAAAGCGTTTTGTTGCTGTATCTGCTGCTTCCGGATCTGTGGTTTTTCAAAAAGATCTGGGCTCCGGGGATTCCCTTCCCTTTGGGAATAAACCTCTCTATGCAGGTAAATCTATTGTTTATCCGGAACAGACAGGTTTAAGATTTCTTAATTCTGATAATTTTTCAGAAACTGGATTTCTCCCCCTTCCGGAGCTTCTAATGACTACTCCATCAATTCAGGGTGATATTATTTATGCTGTAGATTTTGTTGGAACATTATATGCAGTATCTCTTTCCAGCCAGTCAATTTTATGGAGTTCTCAAACACCTTTAAAACAGCCCGCAGGGCTTAGTCTAACTCTTTCTAAAGGAAAAGGATTTATTGGAGATACAAAAGGAAATGTAATTGCGGTTAACCTGGAGGATGGTAAAGTTCTTTGGTCTGTAAAAATGTCTAAGAGGGTAACTTCCAATATTGCAGTTTATGAAAAAATGATATACGTCTGGTCCGACGGGGCTGTCCATATCCTCTCTATTATTGATGGAAGTGAAACTGTGGAATCGTTTTCAGGAGCAGTTACAGCTCCTCTGGTAACAGAGAGTAGAATATATTTTGGAAATAATCAGAATAAATTATTGGTTTATAATATTGAGACATTGGAACTTGTTTATGAGTATCAGTTGGATAGTGCTATTACTACTACGCCTTTAATGATCGGTAAATTTATTGTACTGGGTCTTGATAGTGGTGAAATAACAATTATTAATGAGGAGTCATTTAGTTTATGAAATCTGGAAACTATTTAATAGCTATTGTAATATTTTTTCTTATAATTGGAGTTTTGATTTTTAACGGGTGTACCAGCACCGGAACTGGATCTCAGGCAGAATCAGAGGTAGTTGTTTTTACAGTCAGTGATCTTACAAACAGGTTGACTTTGTTTGGGGAAACTCTTTTGCTGCCTGAAGGTTGGGCATTTATTCCCAATACCGAAAGTAAAGGAACTTTATTTAATTTTCGTTCTCCAGAGGGAGTAGAAGGCGGCCTTGAAATAATTGATTTTGATTATGATATAGATTTTGATCGACTGGTGGATTTTTATAAGGATTATGTTTTTCAGTCAGATAAAAAAATAAGCACTGAAGTTCTTGAACATGAACGCTTTGGTACTATTGTAAGTTTCAAAGGCGTTGCAAATAATCGAACTCTTTTAAGCTTTCTTATTGCAGATGGAAACAATGTTACTTTTTTCCATTTTTCCAGTCCCGTTGAAAATTCTTTTCCTCTGGATCAGGCATTATTAATTATAAATACATATAAAAAAGATGAACGTAACTGGGTTTCTGTTCGTGAAATGGGTAACTTTCCTTTATTTACCAGTTTTGATAATACCTGGTACTGGTATGGTGATTTTAAAGATGGTTATTATCTGGCCAGAAAAGGTGAAAAACCTGAGCAGGATATAATTGCCGGGTTGTGGACTCTTAATAATGAAGAAGTTGACCAGTTGAAGAATGATGCAAGTTTTAATGTTGAACCTTTTATCTATAAATACAGGGTTAGTAATTTAACAACTGATTTTATAGTTTACGGCAATACAAAAGATGGTAAAACATCCAGATTGTATACACTGTTTGAACTTGATTCTAAAACATATTGTTTATATCTAATTCAGGAATCAATTGATGATAATGAAGATATTGAAACACTGCTTGAAAAACCGGAGATTCAGAATCTTTTGGATTTTCATATTCTATTTTCTAATGGCATTTAAAAATGATTAGGATGATAAAATTATTAAAAATTGTATATATATTTTTAATTTTTAGTTTTTTATTATTAGTTGCTATTCCTCTTTTCTCCCAATCCAATCCCATAGTTCAGGTAGACCCTGTCATAAACCTTTCGGACGAAGTATGGCTGGATGCAGTCTGTGATGCAGCAACAGACAATGTTTTATTCACCTTGAAATTTCTGGGACAGTTTG
>JAOZPU010000121.1:0-6797 GCA_029932585.1 Spirochaetia bacterium
AAATTTGTAATTTTACTTCAAAATTTGTTTAAATAAACTAAATTGTAACCAGTTTTCTAATTTCGGATACCATATAGAAAGATCCTGTTACAAGAATAGGAGTATTCCCCTGTGAAAGTTCAATGGCCTGGTTGTATGCCTTAAGTGGATTTTTTAATAGCTTTACATTATTACTGTATTTACAAAAAATCTCATAAACATCTTCAGGATAACTTTCTTTAAATGTTCCAGGAGTTGATATAATAATATTTTCAAAATGAGGTGATAATAATTTTGCCATTTTCGAAGGATTTTTATCAGCAACAGAGCCAAATATAAGAATTCCGTTTTCTTTAAAAATACTGTTCCATGTTTCCAGTAGTCTGTTAATAGATACGGGAGTATGGGCTCCATCAAAAACAAAGGGTATATTGTCTTTTGTTATAATTTCAAATCGACCAGGAAGCTTTGCGCTGTTAATACCTTTTATTAAAAGTTTTTTTAATAGTTTATCCGGTTGTAACAACTCAAGGAGAACCACCCAGGCCAGGAGAGCATTTTCTGCCTGAACAGAACCTATAGTAACCAGATTAAAATGATCTAAATTATTTTCAATTTTAAATGAAACTTTTGTTCTATCTGAAGTAACAATTATCTCAGAATTTGTTATTTTTTCATTTAAAATTGTTAAAGGTGCCGTCATTAGCTGTGCTTTATTTCTTATAACTTCAGCAGATACGGCTATCTGTTTCCCTGAAAATACAGGTATTCCTTTTTTAATGATACCTGCTTTTTCAAAAGCAATTTTTTCTATGGTATCTCCAAGAATATCTGAATGTTCCATCTCTATATGTGTTATTACGGCGGCTTCAGGAGTAATTACATTTGTTGCATCCAGACGTCCGCCAATTCCTGTTTCTATGACAGCCCATGAACATTCAGTTTTTTTGAATATCATAAATGCCATTAGAGTTAAAAGTTCAAAAGTTGTGGGTTCGTTACTACCTGTTTCATCATCCAGAATAAATGATTTTATTCCATTGGCTATTTCCAGAGCAGTATTAATGTAAACATCATCTTCAAAGAAAAGGCCTCCCAGAGAAATCCTTTCTCTGTAATCACTAATATGCGGGGAAGAGTAGAGGCCTGTCTTTTCGCCTGCGCTGTTCAGGGCGGATGCCAGGAACATTGCAGTTGAACCTTTACCTTTTGACCCGGCAAGATGGATAATGTTGAATGATTTCTCAGGATTACCAAAATGTTGTAGGAGTTCTCTCATTCTGTCCAGACGGTAATCCCGGATAGTTTGTTTTTTAGATCGTTCAAAATTTATAAATGAACCAATAAAAGTAAAAGCATCATCTGTTGTGTTGAAAGTATTAGTCAATTAGACTTTCTCCCTAAGTTTAAGTGCGTTACCATGAGTTTCAAAGCCTTCATAATCTGCAAGTGTTATTACATGATCCTTGAAGTCATTATATCCATTTTTATCTACATAAACGACAGAAGAGTATTTAATAAAATCTCTTACAGAAACTGCAGAATAGGTTTTTGCATTACCACCTGTGGGAAGAACTGCATTAACACCAGTTACATAGTTTGCTGCAGAGAAAGGTATATTTTCACCCAGGAGTATCTCTCCTGCATTTTTTATAAGGGAAAGCGTAGAGAAGGGTTCTTTTGTCTTTAACTGCAGGTGCTCCGGGGCAAACTTATTAACAAGATCTGCTCCCTCTTCCAATGTTTCAACAAGAAATATTGCACCATAACCTTTAAATACATCGGAAACAAATGTTTTTCGTGGTTCACCAAGATCAGAGATAAGTTGTTCTATAAAACTTGCTGTCTTTTCAGCTAAATTCAGAGAGGTAGTAATTAGAATTGCAGAGGAATCGGAACCATGTTCTGCCTCAACCAGAAGATCCAGGGCCAGACTCCAGGGATCTGCTCTACCATCCGAAAGAATAATTGATTCGCTGGGTCCTGCAGGTAATCCCACATCGACTGTACCAGATAGAATACGTTTTGCTGCAGTTACATACATTGAGCCTGGACCTGTTATTTTGTTTACACTTGGAATACTTTCTGTCCCATATGCAAGAGCTGCAATTCCATGAGCCCCTCCTACACGATAAACTTCCTCAATTCCACATAGTTTTGCTGCATATAAACAGGCTGAATCAACCTCACCATCTTCTCCGGGAGGTGTAATTACACATATTCTTTCAACCCCTGCAACAGCAGCCGGAACTGCAAGCATATATAGCATGGAAGGGAAGCTCCCTCGCCCTCTTGGAACGTATAGCCCTGCAGATTCTATGGGAATAGCTTTTTCTCCGGCAAAAAGCCCTGGTCGAAGTTCATCAAAATTCATACCCGAAGGTTTTTGTGTTTTATGAAATTTCCAGATATTATCAATAGCATATTCAAGGGCCGATTTTATCTTTTTAGGCAGATTTTTTTCTGCTTCATCAAATTCTTCTTTTGATACTCTCAGACTTTTTCCGGTTAGATCTACTCTGTCAAATTTATTTGTGTAATCAAAAAGGGCCTTATCCCCTTTATCTTTAACAGTATTAATAATTACAGATACAGAATCCATAACATCAGAAATATCAGATTCTGAACGTTTAAGATAATAATCTTTTCTATTTTGCGGAAGATCATTCCATACTAAAATTGCAGGTTTCATCGTAGTCCTCTTTTTCATTCTTCAAAAAAATACTTTATAATAGTCTTTCTATCTGGTCAATGTTGTTAGAAGGCTGATAAAGTATAAGAGAATTCTTCAGGGGGATAATAGATTGCAAATAGAAGGTTATCAACTGGAAAAAACAGATTCAAATTGCCCTTATTTAGAGGATCGTTTATTTTCAAGTAAAAATTTCATAATAAACTTAATTGATGAAGAGGGTCTTGAGTCTCTCCTGGGGTCAGGATACAGACATTTTGGAGAATATTTTTTTAAACCTCAATGCAATGACTGTAATGAATGTCGCCCTATACGGGTTCCTGTGAAAGATTTTCTTTTTTCCAGGTCTGAAAAAAGAGTTATAAATAAAAATAATAAATTTATTATAAAGTTTATAGAAAAACCTGTTCCGAATTTAAGTTATTTTAATCTTTATAAAGAGCACAAAAGAAGATTTAAAGAACAAGAAGTCGAGTCTTATGAAAATTGGGTTAGTTCATTTTTTTCTAATTTTAAATCCAATCATTTAATGGAAATTAGAGATGGAGAAATTCTTGTTGGAGTAACACATCTGGATGTTACATCTAAAATTGTTTCTGCTGTATACTGCTATTGGAATGAAAACTATTCTTCTTATAGCCCCGGCAAGTTTTCTATTTTAAAGGGTATTCAGTATGCTGTTGAAATAGGTGCTGAATACTACTATTTAGGGTATTACATAAAAGATAATAAGCATATGTCTTATAAGGCTAATTATAAACCATATCAACTATTAAAAGATGGAGTTTGGCAGTAAATAGTCCTCCCGATACTATTACTATGTACCATTTCAGGAGTGGCAGACTTATCAAATTTGCAATCACTCGAGGGACGATGGCACTAACAACCACCGGTTGTCGAGTATTTTTGCTTGCAAAAATGTATCGAGACAAAATTTCTTGTGTAAGTTAGAATTTCAGGTTATAGTATATCATCACCCAAAGCAGGAGAGAATTATGTATAAAAACAGAGAACCATGGAAAGAGCTTGATCTATATAAAGGAAAATATTTTTCGGGTGACTGGCCGACATTACCTGAGCTTTTTAATATTACAGCAGATAGATTTCCTAACAGAAGATGCTTTTCAACCTATGGCCCTGATCTGTTTTTTACATATAAAGAGGCTCACTCAAAAATAATTCTAGTATCTAATTATTTAAAAAAAATTGGAGTTAAAAAAGGTGATAAAGTTGCTGTAACAGGGAAAAATTCACCTGAATGGTCTATTGCTTATTTGTCCATCATGTTTGCAGGAGCTACAGTTGTACCTCTCGATTACCAGCTTCATTCAAATGAAATTACAGCTTTATTGGATTTTTCAGATGCTTCAATACTATTTGTAGATGAAGAAAAATATGATGATATTGGAACTTTAAATAGTAATCTTAATCTTATTTCACTTGCTCCGGGTAAAACTAATTATATTCTGGATATAAAAGATCCTGGTGATATAGAGGGCTCTATGCCCGGTGAAGGCGATTTGGCAGCAATTCTTTTTACTTCCGGAACAACTGGAAATCAGAAAGGGGTTATGCTTACTCAGAGCAATTTTGTTAGTGACTGTTTTCTGGCACAGGGACACATGGCTTTATCGGAAAAGGATGTTTTTTATGCACTTCTTCCTCTCCATCACTCCTATTCTATGTTAGCTGTATTTATTGAAGCTATATCTGTAGGAGCAGAAATTGTATTTGCGAAAAAACTTGTTGTTACTCAGATATTAAAAGATCTCAAAATTGGGAAAGTAACAATGTTTCTTGCAATTCCCATGTTGTTTAATAAAATGCTTAAAGCTTTAATGAATGGAATTAAAGAAAAAGGTATTGTTATTTATGGACTTATAAGATTTTTGATGTTTATTAGTGGTGTTATTAAAAAAGCAACTGGAATAAATCCGGGTAAAAAGATGTTTAAAGGTTTACTTGCAAAGTTGTCTCTGGATACAAACCGTATATGTATTTGTGGAGGAGGCCCTCTTCCAACATCAACTTTTAAAATGTTTAATCAGTTAGGAATAGATTTTGTTCAGGGATATGGGTTAACAGAAACTTCTCCTATTATTGCCCTTAATCCTGTAGAACACTATAAGGAAGCTTCTGTTGGCGCTGTAACTCCTGGTACAGAGATGAAAATTTTAGATCCCGATGAAGATGGTTCTGGTGAAATACTTGTAAAAGGACCCATGGTTATGCAGGGTTATTATAATAATAAGGAAGCAACTGACGAGATATTTACCGATGATGGTTGGCTGAAGACTGGAGATGTAGGGTATCTGGATGATGAAAATTTTTTATACCTTACAGGCAGAAAGAAATCATTAATTGTTACCGAAGGTGGAAAAAATGTTTTTCCTGAAGAAATTGAAGATCATTTTCAGTTATTTGATGAGATTGAGCAGGTTTTGGTTCGTGGATTTGTTCTTGATGATAAAATGAAAACTGAAGGAATTGAAGCTTTAATTTTTCCAAACCATGAGTTTCAAAAGAAACAATTTGAAAAAATAAACCTTGATTACAATAAAGAAAATATTAAGCTTGAATTTGATAAGGTAATTGAACAGGTAAACAGAGAACTGCTTCCATATAAACGAATCTCAAGAGTTAAAATACTTGATGAAGCTATGGAGATGACAACAACCAAGAAAATTAAAAGATTTAAGGTTTTAGCCGATTAGAAAATATGCTAAAAAGAAATTTTATACTATTAGTTTTTATTTGTACATGTTTAGACATTTTTTCATGGGAAGCAGAATTATTTACTTCTGGTTTTGTTAATGTACCTGAAGGATGGTATGTTCTTGAAAATAAAGAGGACAAAGTAACCTTTGCTGATCCTACAGATACTGCATATTTTCAGATTAAAAGGTATCCGGGTAATAGTTTTAGTACTGCAATAGATCTATACTCCTCTGTCTCAAATGAACTGGGGGCTTTCGGCGATGGTGAACAGTTTCTTTTTGATACACAGGATAGTTATTTTGCCAGTATCGATTTTGAGTCTTCCGGTTATTCCTACAAAGGCTTTCTGGTGTGTATAGAAGGTGAATTGGAAGATATTGTACTTTTGGCTTTTGGTGATAGTACAAATTTTCACATTTATCAGGATTTTATTATCTCAGCTATTGATTCATATTCACTTAATGAATCAGGATTAAAAAATCCCGGACCTGTAAGTCAGTTTTATTATCCATGGCCTGGAAGAGAAAAAACAATTAATTATCTAACTATGAATGGTAAAAAAATACCTATTTCATTTGATATAAATGAAATTGATACTGCAAGAGTTTTAATTGAACGAGAGGCAAGGATTCTTGTTCAATATACAAATACAGATCTGGCAGATTCTGCATGGTCTCGATATTATAAGCTTATTTATAGAGATAACTATAACCGTCTTCGCAGAGTAGCACGTATTGCTGCCAGTGAAATTACAGAGGATTTCGAGAGCTTGAGTCCCCTTGAAAAAAGTTCTATGCTTTTAACCTGGATACAGGAGTTTAAGTATATAAGAACAGGAACTTTGTCTGATTTCATGAGTCCTGTTGATACTGTTTTTTCTGCTGCAGGAGATTGTGACTCAAGAGCACTTCTGTACGTAATACTACTTGAATATAATGGCATAGATAGTATATTAATGGTGTCCTCGGAGTATAGTCACAGCCTTGCTGGTGTAGCAGTCGAAGGTCAAGGGGCATATTATTATTACGAAGGATCACAATATCTTATTGCAGAAACAACAGACAATGTTTCTATTGGCCTTATAGATCAAACTATGGCTGATTCTAAAAAATGGATGGGGATAAAATTTTAATGAAGAAAATTAGTAGTAAACAAAGAAATATTTTACGGAAAGAGGCTCATACTTTAAAACCAGTTGTTATGATTGGTAAAAATGGTGTAACCCCTGAACTAATAGCAGCAGTAGATACAGCACTTGCTGATCATGAGCTTATAAAAATAAAGTTTCAGGATTTCAAAGAAGATCGTAGGGCATTAACAAGAGCATTATCAGATTCTGTTAAGGCGATTGTTATTTCTGTAATTGGAAATATTGCTATTTTATATCGGGAATTGGATAAGGATTAAA
>JAOZPU010000121.1:6897-9016 GCA_029932585.1 Spirochaetia bacterium
GATAAGGATTAAATAAATCACAAATGTTATGGAACAGTAGGGGCATTTGTATTGGAACAGTAGGGGCGATTCATGAATCGCCCCTACTGTTCCTTGTATTTCAACACCTCTTTGCTTACATAATCTAATTGTATTCCTGCTTGTTTAAACATATCTTCAGATTCATCTGCAGAATGATATCTGTTTTCACATACCACTCGAACTATACCACAGTTGATTATTAACATAGCGCACGTTCTGCAAGGTGTCATTCTACAGTATAAAGTTGCCTTATCTATAGATATCCCTTGTTTAGCTGCCTGACAAATAGCATTTTGCTCTGCATGAACTGTGCGAACACAATGCTGGGTTACGTGTCCATCTTCATGTATTGTTTTTTTCATCTGGTGACCTACATCGTCACAGTGGGGTAGCCCCTGGGGAGAGCCTACATAACCTGTAACAAGAAGCTGTTTGTCCCTGGCAATCACACATCCGCTTCTACCTCTGTCACATGTTGCTCTTTTTGAAATAGCATCAGCAACTTCCATGAAGTAGTCATCCCATGAAGGGCGTTGGTATTTATTATTATCATTCATTAGTAAAGCTCCTTATCTACTTGTTATTATATCAGGAAATATAATTAAATGAAAATATCAATTTTTTTCCTGTTTGACATCAGACTCCCTTTAGTGCAATCTTTATATATGGATAATTTTTTAATATCACGAATACCAGAACTTTATTTTGGAGTTGGTAATATCAGGCAATTGCCCGAAATACTAACTGATAGAGGTTATAAACATATTGCAATAATAACTGGGGGAAGCTCATTTATTAGTTCTGTTTATTGGCATGAATTATTAGATGCTTTGGATGGATCTGGTATTAAAATTTATCATTTCAAATCAACAGGAGAAACCAGTCCTGACATAGTAGATGGTATTGTTCTGGATATTAAAAACAAAAATATTGATGCTGTTATAGCTATAGGAGGCGGTACAGTCATAGATACAGGTAAGGCTGTCTCTGCAATGCTATGTATGCCGGGTAGTATTGTAGATTATCTTGAAGGAGTTGGTACTAAAGAACCTACTGGAATTAGGAAACCTTTGATATGTATACCAACAACTTCAGGGACAGGATCTGAAGTAACTAAAAATGCTGTTATCACAAAAATTGGTAAAGATGGCTTTAAAAAATCACTTCGTCATAAAGGTTATATTTCAGATATAGTAATTTTAGATCCTAATCTTGTAAAAAGTTGCCCTACTGCCATTACTGTTTCCACAGGCCTTGATGCAATAACACAACTGTTAGAATCCTATGTTTCTAAAAAAGCTACTCCCTTTACAGATGCCCTTGCTCTTAATGGCCTAAAACTGGCAGGAAGAAGCTTGCCTGAACTGGTAAAAAATGGTGAAAATATGGTGGCAAGATCGGAAATGGCATATGCTTCCTATTTATCAGGAATAACCCTCGCAAATGCAGGTTTGGGTGTTGTTCATGGAGCAGCTTCTGTTTTAGGTGCTATGAGGTCTATCCCCCATGGTGTTGTCTGTGGAACACTTCTCGGGGCTGCAACAGAGACAATAATTTCAAAGCTTAGTACAGAGAGTAGTTCTGATAATCTGCAATCTCTAAATAAATATGCCAAAGCTTGTTCCATGCTGACAGGATCCATTTCCAATAATTATGAAACATCCTGCAATAAACTGGTTAAAACACTTAATGACTGGATTAAATTGTTTGAGATTCCAGTTTTATCTAATTATGGCTTTTCAAAAGAAGAGCTTCTTAACGCTTCATTATCAATTGGTTTAAAGAACACTCCCTGCAATCTAAACAACTCTGAAATAGAAGCATTTTTGTTAAAAAGGATCTAATTGGCTTTTTAATATTGATTTTTGATATAATTTTGTTTATACATAGACTTTATGGAAAATTTATAAGCTTTTAGGAATATTAATGTTAAATAGTATCTTTAAAAGGACAAAAAAAATTGTCTTAACTATGTCCTTTTTCTGTTTCGGATTTTTCTTCTTTTCATGTACCATGTCTCAAACAGTCGAATTGAATGTAGACGGGGCCGGGCGTGTAGATTTTGATCTTACTTTAGCTCCGTATTTTACTGAGGTTG
>JAOZPU010000122.1 GCA_029932585.1 Spirochaetia bacterium
AAAATGGTAAAGAAAATTGAAACTGCAGGACATGAATAGGATATGGATAAAATTAGTGATATAGAAGTTATCATTTTTAATTGTTTATAGTGTAAGCTATTAAATATAAATAAGGGGAATTTGAATTTATTGAAGGGGTAAGGAAATAAAATTATGAAAGAATCTAAAAAATCTGCCTTGACACATAACGTCATCCAAAAACTGAAAACCCAACAAACTTATTTTTCTTATGAAGAAATAAAAGAACTATTGGAAAGAGAAAAATTGAAATAACACCGTCATCTTTAAAAAGCTATGTACACGAACTTACCCAAAAGAAAATCATTTTTGACGCAGGCAAAGGTTGGTATACAACCCTCGAAAAAGATTTTATTCTCAATAAAAAACCAGTTCAGCAAATTAAACGAAAACTTAAAGTAAAACTTCCCCTGCTCGAATTCTCCTGCTGGTCAACCGAACAAATCAACTCCTTTACTCATCATTTACTTACAAAGTTTATTACATTTGTTTATACGGATATGGATTTTATCAATAATACCGCTGAACATTTGGAAAATGCAGGCTTTACAGTTTTTAAAAATCCGGATAAAGCAGAGATAAAAAAACACTTTAAAATTACCTCAAAAACTGTTGTTTTACGTCCAAATATTTCAAAACAACCGGAACCTATCGGAAACTATGCGCCTATTGAGAAAATCTTAGTGGATTTATTAATCGAAAACAGAAAATTGAGCATAATGGAAGATATGGAAGCCGAAACTGTTGTAAATAATGCCTTAAAATCCGGTAAAATTAATATTTCTGCTTTTTTTTCCTATGCAAAAAGACGTGAATTTCACATTCCTAAATCTATCAACCAAATCCAGATAAATATAATACCGGAGATAGTAGGTATATAAAAAAATTAATAAAAGAGGAGTGTTTTAATCTTCAATGGCTTAAGTCCAAATCCCGTAAGCTTTCCGGTGATCCTGTATTATTAGAAAAAACACTTCACGCATTTACTATGCTCGGATATCTTGTCCAACTGGAAGAGAACTTCGTGTTTAAAGGAGGTACCAGTCTTCTTCTACATGTTTCGAAAATAAAAAGACTGTCTATTTACACCCAATTGAATAAAAGGAAAAAAGAACTAGTCTCTCTGCACAATATAGATGTAAATACAAATATATCAACCGTTTCAATTAATTCTCATTCTGATGAAAAGATAAAACTGTTCCGGTCACTATTGCGTGGGAAAGAAGCTGGAAAAGAAAATATTTGCTGATATAAACATGGTAGAAGAAGGAAGCTCCAGTATTATCCAGGATGCATGATAAACGACTGAAGGGCTATGCAGCATTAGGATATACAGTGGAATAATCAACTTGACAGGAGCACATATTCCATAAAATTCATCATTTTTACCCGTAGAAAATAAACTGAAGTAACTATCGTTTTTAAAGAGAGGTCGGGTAAACCCTATCCCAAATAATAACAACCCGTCCCTAGAAAATACAAACCCTTAGACCGAATTATTGGTGCATTTAAAACAACTACATCCAAATTAATTCACCTGTCAGGATACAATGATCACTATGCCAGGTAGTCATATAATTACACCAGGCTTTAGAATTATTTTCAAGCTATTTTTCTAAATAAAGTAGCAAAAAGTAATCAATAAGACTTCTTTTGAATTAAAAAATCAGGTATAATCAGGAAAAAATTAAGGATGATTTACTTGCAAAACACAACCATAAACCAGGTTTCTTATGTCATCTAAATCCCTTCTCCCCTGGCCTGTTCTCCTCCTCCCTTTAAGCATAATGCTAATTGGTCAAATATTTGCAAAAATGTCAGGAATGCATATAGAATTTGGTGGAAGCATATTAAATATCTATTCACTAATTAGTTATATTTGCTTAATAAGCAGAGGTTTTATCTGGATTTTTATTGTACGGAGAATGAGACTTGTATTTGCCTATCCTGTAATGAGTGTAAACTATATTTTGGTGCTTTTGGTTTCATATTTTATATTTGATGAACAGATAGTGAGTACAAATTTAATTGGTGCAGGATTAATAAGTTTAGGTGTAATTCTAATTGGCTTTGGAGAAAAGAATAATCGGAGGGCAGCTTGATAACTGCCTATATTCAACTTCTTGTTATGGTAATTTTAACTTCACTCTCTCAGATTTTTATAAAAATCGGGTCCCGAAAAATTATAACTAAAAGAGGCGCTGCTATACTGATTAAAACTTTTTTTAACCCTAATATAATTACTGGAATGGTCTTTGTTGCTGCAGCTCCCTTGCTTTATTTTTCTGCGCTTTCCAAAGTTCCCTTGAATATCGCATTTAGTGTTAGTGGTCTTGGGTATATTATTGTAATTATTTTAGGACGGTTTGTTTTAAAAGAACGAATTACAGTTTTTCATATTGCCGGAGGCTTGCTTATCCTTTGCGGTTTTATGGTTTGGAATATGGGGGCTGGGTTATATTGAAAATTTCTGTTGTTGTTCCAAGTTATAATGGCTGGGATAGATTGGGTAAACTCTGTGAAAAGGTTAAAACTTCTTTTGTTTCTAATAATAATGTAGATGAATTTGAAATAATAATTGTAGATGATGGTTCTGAAACAAGATCGGCTAATATGATTAAAAATTTACGAAGTACTGATATTAATATAAAGGGAGTTTTTCTTAAAAAAAATTATGGCCAGCAGTTTGCTACTCTTGCAGGTCTTCGAGTAGCAAGTGGGGATTTTGTTATTACGGTAGATGATGATCTTTCTCATGATCCTGAAAATTTTGCAGAGTTTATTTCTCTTATGAAAAAAGATAAGTTTGATGTTGTCTTTGGAATACCTAAAAATAGTAGGCATGGATTTCTTAGAAAGAGTGGGTCTGAAATAAGAGATATAATATTTGATATTTTTTTTAGAAAGCCCAAGGGAATTTCTGTTTCTAGTTTTAGAATAATAAACAGAAACCTTGTAAATATGATAATTAGTGATATTTCAGAGTACAGATATTTATCAGTAGAAATACTGAAACATACAAGGTCAATTGGAAACAAAATTGTTGAGTATAAAAGAGTATCTGGAAATACCAGCAGGTATAGTTTAGTAAAGCTTATTATTCTTGCTTTTTCACTAATTAGATGTTCCCATATTTTTCCAGAGAAAATACGAAAGTCAAAAGTTGCAGCAGCAATGGAGTGGAAACTTATATGAAGCTAATGATAGTTGGTGGTGGAGAGGCTCAGTTAAATGCCATTAGGTATGGGAAAAGTCTCGGGTTTACTATTGTAGTAAGTGATATGGATTCCAATTGCCCTGGAGCTATAGAGGCGGATGTTTTTGTTAAAGCAAGTACTTTTAGTTATGAAGAAACTTATTTGGCTGCAAAAAAAGAAAAGATAGATGCAATATTTACTTTAGGGACAGATCAGCCAGTTCTTCCTGTTGCAAAAACTGCTGTAGCACTTGGGCTGCCGACTGGAATAAGTGTGGATACAGCTCTTGGTGTAACTAATAAAAGAGTTATGAAGCCAATTTTTAAGGATAATGGAATTCCTACTTGTAAATTTAGACTCATTTCTACTGAAACAAAACCAGAGTATCTTGAGGATTTTAATTATCCCCTTGTAATCAAGCCTGTTGACAGTCAGGGACAGAGAGGGGTTTATAAAGTAGATAATTGGGATGAGTTAAAGGGATCCCTTCCGGATGTTCTATCTTTTTCAAGAGAAAAAAATGTTCTGGTTGAGGAGTATTACGAAAGTGATGAAATTTCTGTTAGTGGATGGGTTGATAATAATAAGTTCTACCCTTTAATAATTACTGATCGGATAACTGTTTCCAATGGCCCTCATATTGGTGTTTGTATTTCTCAGGAATATCCATCGAAATATCTAAAAAATTACGAAGATGAAATTATTTCAGTTTCCGAAAAAATTGTTTCTTCCTTTTCTATTACAAATGGACCTGTTTACTTTCAAATGTTAATTGGAGAAGAAGGTCTTAAGGTTAATGAAGTTGCAGTTAGAGTTGGGGGTGGGTATGAGGATGAGTCTATTCCTGCAATAACTGGAGTAGATGTTTTGAAATTGCAGTTTGAGCTGGCCACCATGGGCAAGGTCGATAACAGTGCTTTAAAAAAATATCAATACCCTTCCCAATCTGTCGGGGCTGTAATTTTTCTATTTACAAAACCTGGTGTAGTTTATTCCAATGGAGATATGGATATTGTAAAAAAAATTCCTGGTGTAATAAGTGGAAAATATATTCTTAAACCCGGGCGTGAGGTTGGTAATAGAGAAAACTCAACAGCAAGGGCTGGATATATAGCACTTCAAAGTAAATCTAAAAATGAACTGGAAGAGTTAAAGAAAAAAGTCTATTCTCTTCTTGAAGTTAAAGATGTTAATGGAGAAAATATTTTATGCGATTTTTAACTATTCTTTCTATCAGTTTAATTGTATTCAGCAGTTGTTCGAATAATAAATCCGGGGATATTTCAGTTACTATTGCAGAGCAGTATGGTCTTGCATATGCACCTCTTCAAATATTAAAAGAGAAAAAAATTATAGAGGAGCAAATCCCTGGAATTAAGGTAAACTGGGTTAAGTTGGGAAATACTGCAGCTATCAGAGAAGCTGTTCTAGGTGGTAAGGTCGATATAGGGTTTATGGGGATTCCCCCCTTTCTTATTGGATGGGATAAGGGTATGGATTGGAAGATATTTACAGGTCTTTCAAAGGCACAAATTGGTCTGGTTACATGGAGAGAAGATCTTAAAACTCTTAATGATTTTGGCCCGGAAGATCGTATTGCTCTTCCTCAACCAGGGAGCATTCAGCATATCCTGCTTTCAATGGCTGCAGAAAAGTATCTTGGTAGATCGGATATTTTTGATAATCAGCTTGTAACCATGAAGCATCCCGATGGGATGAGTGCACTATTATCTAAAAGGGATGTGGCTGCACACTTTACTTCACCACCATATATAATGATGGAACTGTCGGAACCGGATATGACCCTTGTTGTAGATGGAAAGGAAGCTATGGGAAGTGATTTTACATTTATTGCAGGGATGGTTACAGATAAGTTCAGCAGTAAACATTCTGATTCTCTTTCTCTTATAAAAAGTTCTATAGCCCAGGCAGGGGAATTTATCATGGAGCACCCTGAAGAAGCTGTGGCCATTCTTAAAAAAGATTATTCCATACCCGAGGAAGTATTATTATCTTACCTGACAGGAGGAGGGTTAGTATATTCACCTGAAGTAGAAGGTCTTCCTAAATTTATTAATTTTATGAAGGATAAAGGATATTTAGAAAAAACTCCGGAGAATATAGATGAAATATTTATCGAACAGGATATTAAATAAAATCTTTGAAAGATTTATGTGGATTGGACTTCTTGTTTTAATCTGGATTATTGCAGTATTGTTAGGAGATTTTTCCCCTTTGATTCTCCCTTCTCCATACAAGGTTTTACAGGCTCTTTTAAAAGGATTTACGGAAGGAATTCTTGGTAAACAAATTCTTATTTCTATTGTTCTTGTTTTTGCAGGTATGAGTATTGGAACACTAATTGCGTTAGCTTTCCTTTTTCTTGCTGTCTCTTCCCGAATGGGAGATAGTCTTGTAACTACTTTAACAGCAGTTTTTCACCCCCTTGCAGGGATAGCCCTCCTTCCTGTCGTAATTTTGTGGTTTGGTACAGGTGCTTTATCAATTATTTTTATAATTATCCATTCTGTAGTTTGGCCTATGGTTACAAATCTTCTAATGGGATATAGAAGTATTCCTGAACCTTATAAAATAGTTGGAAGAAACTATCAACTTAGTTCCTTTAAGATGTTTTTTAATATAACTCTTCCTGGTTCTTTCCCGTATATCTTAGCAGGTTTGAAAATTTCCTGGGCCAGAGCATGGAGGGCACTTATAAGTGCAGAGATGATTTTTGGAGCAGTGTTTGGCAGTGGTGGGGTTGGATGGTTTATTTTTAGTAAAAGAGTTTTTATGGATACTCCTGGAATGTTTGCCGGTATTGTTGTGGTTATTATTATTGGTGTTCTTATTGAAGATTTTGTTTTTGGAGTAATTGAATCGAGGACTGTTCGTAGGTGGGGGATGTCGTTATGAAACAATCTTCAGATATTCTCCTGTCATTAAAAAATATTTCAAAAAGCTATAACTGTGCAGATTCTGATTTGTCAGTGCTTAATAATTTTTCTCTTAAAATTGACCGTGGTGAATTTGTATCTATTCTTGGGCCCTCAGGTTGCGGGAAGTCTACTTTGTTAAAAATTTGTTCTTCCATGATTCAGCAGGAATCAGGAACAGTAAAGATTTCGGGCCAAATAGTTAATTCTCCCGATAAGAGTAGGGTCTTAATGCTTCAGGATGATAATCAGTTGTTTCCATGGTTAACAGTAGAAAAGAATATTGCTTTTCCTACTAATAGTTTTGACTCTATACGAAGGGAAAGTGATTTACCCAATCTTCTGGAAATGGCAGGTTTGAGTAATTATTCTGACTATTATCCTCATCAATTGTCAGGTGGGATGAAGAAGAGGACTGCTCTTGCACGGGCTCTGGCAGGAGATCCAGAGATTCTTCTTATGGATGAACCTTTTGGAAGTCTTGATCCAAAGATTAAGATAAAGCTTCAGGATTTTCTTCTTGAAATTTGGGGAAAATATGGCATGACTGTTCTCTTTGTCACTCACGATATTAATGAGGCTATCCGTCTGGGTCAGCGGATAATAATAATGAGTGATTCTGGGGACATTGTCTGTGATGAAAAAAAATCCCTGTCGGAAAAGAGCACTTTATATGAAGATGTTTTTTTTAAACTCTATCGAAAATATTATTCCCTTCTTACTGGGATTGGTCATCAATAAGAATATTTTTTTTTGAAAGTAAAAAGATCAGGCTAGTCCAAATATATAGGATATGTTAATAGTATGATTAAAATCTATTTCCGTATCAGTATTAAGTTTGATTGTGCTGATGAAGGATTGAAAAATAAATGAGTGGTTTCTTAAATAAGTATATTCGTAATATCAAAGTTGGCAGCAGGGACACTGTTGATACTGATTCAGGAAGTAATTTCGAACCTGTTCGTCTGACTCAGCTTAGTCATGGTTCTGGCTGTGGATGCAAATTATCCCCTACAGAGTTGAATTCTATATTGGCACAGGCTTTCCCTGAAGGAGAAAAAGAGGAGGAATTCCCAAATCTTATTATTGGTAATGAGACTAAGGATGATGCTGCTGTATATGATCTTGGAAGGGATGAGTTCCTTGTCTCTACTACAGATTTTTTTACTCCTATTGTAGATGATGCCTATCAGTATGGCAGGATTGCTGCTGCTAATGCTTTATCAGATGTGTGGGCAATGGGTGGAAGACCTATTATGGCTCTTGCTATACTGGGATGGCCTGTTGAAGATATTGATCCGGCAGTTGCACGACCCATTATTGCTGGTGGAAGAGATTTATGTCGTGAGATTGGAATTCCCCTGGCAGGTGGACACAGTATAGATTCAAAGGAACCTTTTTTTGGTCTTGTTGTGAATGGTCTTGTAAGTAGAGACAGACTTCGAACTAATGCAGGAGCCAAAGACGGAGATATTGTTTTTCTTACAAAACCTCTGGGTACCGGACTTCTGACAACAGCAGAGAAACATGGCACTCTGAGATCGAAGGATGAGGGATTAGCTGTAAGTATTATGGGGCAGTTAAACGATGTGGGATATGACCTTTCTGGAATAACGGGTGTGCATGCATTGACTGATGTTACTGGATTTGGTCTTGCAGGACACTTGCTTGAGATGTGTGATGCTGCTGGACTGGAAGCTGAACTGGATTGGGGGGCTCTCCACTTTCCCACTGATCTTTCCCGATATGTTGCTGTCGGAGCTCTTGCCAAAGGGCTCAAAAATAACTGGCTAAGTTATGGAAAACGGATTAGTACTGTTGTAGAGCCTGTTCGTTCAATTCTATGTGATCCTCAAACTGGTGGAGGATTGCTGGTTGCTGTTGATCCTGCCTTTATAGAAGAAGTTCAAAAGGTTCTAAAGGAAAATGGACTTGCAGATTATATAAATCCTATTGCGACTCTTCGAACTGCCGGGGATACTGAAATTGCTATTAATGTTAAAGGTCATGAATCTGTACCGGAAATTCGCTCATTTTTTGGACTCGATGCAGTAGAAGGTAATATGGCTAATGCTGAATTTATTTCAGAAGTTGAAAAAACTACTGTTTCTCATAAAGAAAATCCCCGGGAAGGAGTAAATAAAATTCCTGATTTTAATGCTTCCTGTACTCCTCCGGAACCTGCTGGGGCCAGTGTTCCTGAGATGATAAAAATGATGCGTGGTTTTTTTAAAGATCTGTGGAACCATAGAAAAGATATTAAGAAGCAGAATGAGTGGATAAAAAAGTATGCTGAACGCAATGGTTACAAAGTTAATCCCCACTGGATGATGAATGTCAACCTGAGATTGTGGCTTGTAGAATCTGAGGAGTCATTTGGAGAACGGTACTGTCCTTGTTTTGAACCATCTGATGATAAGATTTTAAATAAACAGATAATATGTCCCTGTAAGTTTATTGATCAGGATATTGAAGAGAAGGGTACCTGTCACTGTGGTCTATTTGGGAGGGAAGATCTTACGAGTGATGAATTTAAAGAGGCCGAAGGGCGTCTAATGCGGGAGTATCGGGTTAACCTCAAAGAGCGTGGGGCAATGATTGATACTACAAGTATTCCTACGGATCCATTTAGGGGATTAAAAATTCCTGATGCCTACCATTTAGCAAAGCGCGCTCTTATGCTAAAAGGAGCACCTGTAGATATTTATGTGGAGCGTGACTTTGAGGCTTCAAACATTAAGGCCTGGGCAGCATATAAAGGAATTAGTGCATATATATCTCCAGAGGGAAATGGTTTTAAAGTAACTCTGGGAGGACTAAAAAAGGTATTGTAATTTTTAATTTACTTTATTAATTT
>JAOZPU010000123.1:0-7647 GCA_029932585.1 Spirochaetia bacterium
TCAAGCTATTATCTAATGGATTTTTATATAATTCCATGTTATTATATTTATATGAAAAGAGATATAGAGAACTATTTATCAAGTTGGAAAAAAAGGGAGTCACATAAACCTCTTATTATTCGCGGAGCACGACAAGTAGGAAAAACATGGAGTGTTAATGCTCTTGCTGAAACATTTCCTTACTACATTAAAATTGATTTTGAAGAAAATAGGGATGCCATATCATATTTTCGTGATAATAATGTCGAGAGAATTATAAATGAAATATCTTTATCGACCGGTATCCCAATCATCGACAATGAAACATTGCTCTTCTTTGATGAATGTCAACTTTGTCCCGATGTTCTAAAGTCATTAAGGTATTTTTTTGAAAAAAGATCAGGACTGCATGTCATAGCTGCCGGCTCTCTTCTTGATTTTACCCTCAATGAACTTAAATACCCCATGCCAGTAGGCAGAGTAGAATTCATGTATATGTATCCATTAAGTTTTTGCGAATTCCTATCTGCTCTGAATAAACAAAATCTTCGTCAATTTATCGAAAGTTATATTCTGAATAAAGATATCCCACCAATTATACACAACCAATTATTGGAAGCTCTCAGAAATTACTACTTTATTGGAGGAATGCCTGAAGTAGTAAAGGAGTACATCAATTCGCATGATTTCCTCTCCGTTCAGCGTATTCAAACCGAATTGACTACATCAATACAAAATGATTTTTCGAAATATACTAACAAAAATGAACTGCATTATCTATCTGAAGTCTTTTTATATCTGGCAAGAAATACCGGGAAAAAAATTAAATACAGCAATATTAATAATCAGGTTCGCTCTAATATTGTCAAAAAGGCCATAGAAAGTTTGGTATTGGCAAGAATCTCGCATAGAGTCTATCATTCTCAGGGAGACGGAATCCCTTTAGGCGCTGAGATAAAACCGGAGCATTTTAAAACAAGCTTTGTGGATATAGGTTTAAGTAACCGCATCTGTGGTCTTGAGCTGACAAATACACTAGATATGCTGACAATCAGGGAGGGTTTATTAGCTGAACAATTTGCTGCTCAGGAACTCGTAGCCAGTTTTCTACCCTTTGAAGACCGGGAGTTATACTACTGGATTCGACAAAATAAAAATGCTAATGCAGAAGTTGATTACCTGACAACAGTTAACAACAGAGTAATTCCAATAGAAATAAAAGCCGGTACTACCGGAAGTTTAAAATCCCTTCATGTTTTTATGGTATCCAAAATAAAATCACCTTTTGCCGTTAGACTCAATTTATCTTCTCCTTCGGTAACTGAAACCAACCATAAAATACGGGTGGAAGGTGAAGATAAAATTGTAGACTTTAAACTTGTAAGTTTACCTTTATATTTGATCAGTCAGGTTAGAAGAATTACCAGTGAGATCGAGATTCTCTAATTGGAAAAATGATGCTACAGGGTTATCTTCATATTTCGAAATTGCATGATTTCTTTTAAAGAAATAAATTTATTCAAGACCAGCCTTCATCATTGCAAAATAGTTTTCAGGGGGAACATATTCTGGGACTGAATTTCCTGTCCCTAAGGCATATCCCCCATCAAGACCTGCTCTTTCCAGCATGGCTTTACTTCTTTTGTACACATCTTCCGGAGGATTTCGAATAAGAAAATCCATATCAATTCCGCCCATAATGGAGATTCTATTGTGATATTTTTCCCATGCATCCTCTACCGGCATGATTGAATCTTCATAAGAATGTTTACCATCAACTTCCAGATAATCTATTACTCTATCCATTAGTGGATACATATTACCGCAGGAGTGAAGTATTACAGGCTTACCGGCAGCATGAATAACATCATTTATCTTTTTATGCCAGGGGAACAACCATTTTTCCATATCACCATGCGATATAAGTGTCTGGGTATTAAATCCCCAATCATCATTATTTATACATGCTCCGACAATATCGTATTCAACAACCCTTTTGTAATAATCGAGTAACCTCTGCCCTACTTCATCAAAAATGCTTTTAACAAGATCCGGTTCATCAACTATCATATAGCAAAGATTCTCGTACCCTACAAGTTCAATAACAGTTTCCTCTACTCCATCCGGAGCAGCGGCTACAAGTTTCATTCCTTCAGGGACATAGGGTTCAATTTTTTCCAGTATAGAGAGATCCACCTTATTGGCATCAGGCCAGGGATATGATTCAAGAGTTTCCCTTGAGGTTACACCAGCTCCATCATTAAGGGAAACGGATTCACTTTCTTCATTCTCTCTAAAATAGAAAGCAAACTCATCGGGAGGTAAAAATGTAGCGTAGTCATACCCTGCATTTTTATAGGCTAATGTTGTTTTTACACGGTCCCGAAGAACTTCTTCTGTTGGTAGATTTTCATTCTCTGTAAGAATATCATACACTGTATCGTTCATAAAATATTCAAAAAGTACCGGGACGTCTGTTTTTTCTCTTTTTAATACTTTTAATAAACGGT
Source organism: Spirochaetia bacterium (assembly GCA_029932585.1). Lineage (GTDB taxonomy): Bacteria > Spirochaetota > Spirochaetia > B11-G9 > B11-G9 > JAJRQE01. The sequence goes on from JAOZPU010000123.1 coordinate 2,490, forward strand.
TAAAATCCGGTTCTCTATTGATTTTTGGTAAATTCATGTTTCTACCCTTTCAAAGCTCCTGAAGACAACCCCTGAACAAAATGTTTAGAGAACACCAAATAGAAGAGCATTACAGGAATTGATGCCATGGAGAGGACAGCAAACACCAGGGCATAGTTTGTCTGGTACTGGCCAAAAAGCAAAGCAGTTGCAAGAGGAACAGTTTTAACACTATCAGATTTTAGAAAAACTAACGGGAACCAAAAATCATTCCAAATAGGTATATAATTTATTATTGCAACAGCTGCAAGAGCAGGCCGTAACAGAGGGATAATCACAATTCTAAATATTGTGGGTTCAGTGCAACCATCTATTCTTGCAGCAGCACTTAATTCTTCAGGTATCATCTTAATAAAATCTGTAAGTATAAAAACTCCAAAAGGAATTCCAACAGCAATTCCAACTATTATTACAGAAAATAATGTATCATTTGCATGCATTTCTATCATCAGTTTAAGTATACTAATAGTTCCAAGACGAATTGGTATAATCATTCCGGCAACAAAAAACAGATATAAAAAGTTTTTCCATCTAAAATTATATTTGGCCAGAACAAAGGAAGCTGTAGAGGTAATAACAATAATTGTTCCAAGAGAAATAACTGTTACAATTATACTGTTTCTAAAATAAGTTAAGTAATTTGAAATTGTAAGTAATTTAATATAACTTGTAAATTCAAAAGAAGCAGGCAGTCCAAAAGGATTTGTAAAAATTTCCCTGGTAGTTTTAAATGAAGTTAAAAACATAAGAAGTATTGGATACAATATTGAAACAGTATAAATTGAAAGAAAACTAAAAAGAGATATTTTTATAAGACGTCTTTTTATTCCATGTCTAGTCATTTTTTTGCCCCTTAAGTTTGAAAAAATAGAGCCAGACCATTACACCCGTAAAAACTATAGCAAACATTACAGTCGAAACGGCAGCTCCCATGCCCATACCCCATCCTCCACGAACAGGTGTTGAAAAGGCAGCTCGATAGAATAGAGACCCAAAAAGATCAGTACCAAAAGCAGGATTAGCCTGGGTAGTACTCATGGCATATACAATATCAAACTGTGTAAAATCACCAATAAAAATAAGAATTGTTACAATTCCAATAATAGGGAGAATAGAAGGAATAATTATATACCAGAGCTCTTGTAAAGGACTTGCACCATCAATAAGAGCTGCTTCAGTAACCTCTTCCGGAATTGCATCAATACCTGCTGTATAAAATAAAACAGATTCACCCATAAATTGCCAGCTGACAACGATAGCAAGAACCGGTAAGGCTGTAAGAGGGTTGCCAAGCCAGGGAAGAATAAAATTTTCAAGACCAAGAGAAACAAGTATTTTATCAAATATTCCCCAGGCAGGATTTAAAATAAGCTTAAATAAAAACCCTACTACCAGAACAGATAAAGTTGTTGGAAGAAAACTAATTTTTCTAAAAAAACCTTTTCCAATAATTTTCCTTGTTACAAAAAAAGCAATAAAAAATCCAAATATATTCTGAATTAATGTAACAATAAAGAAAAATTTAATATTATTTGAAAAGGCATTTATCATCCTGTCTTTAAATGGAAACTGGGTAAATAATTTTACATAGTTATCAAAACCTACAAATTCAGTAGGTATAAGCCCTTGTCCTGAATATAGGCTTAAACGCATAGAATCAAGAATGGGTATTAATAAAAACAAAGTATAGATAAAAATAGCAGGTAAAAGGAAAAGCACCATAAATAGTTTAACTTCTTTTTTCTTCTTTCCCGGCATTACATCTCCTTATATAAAACTGCCTGGGCTATAAATAGCCCAGGCAAGTATTTGAAATTTAAAATCATTCTACTATTTTTTAAACGGAGCATACCATGTTGCAAGACCATCCTGAACATATGCGGCTGCTTCTTCAGGGGTATATTCATCTTTCCACATCTTTGGAATTGCTTCTCCCATTAAACTGTTACCACTGGGAGACTGAGCTGACATTTTTTCCCATACAGTTCGTACAGTAAGAACAGCATCACTTGCAGCACCAATCATCTCTTTGGCTATGGCATTTTTCAAAGGATAATCTCCTGGAGTGTAGGAGAAAAATCCAGGAAGTTCATCCATAAGTAATTGAGCATATTCAGGGGAGCTAACCCATTTAATATACTCAAGAGCTTCTTCAGGATGATTTGATTTGCTATTCATTGCAATACCAGCATCAACATGAAAACAGTACTGAAGAGTATCACCTTTATTAACTACAGGAGGAGCAAACCAGCCTAAATCTGTTGAGCCAAGATCTTCCAGAATACCAAGTTCCCAGGAACCACCCATAAACATTGCAGCCTGGCCTGTACCAAACATAGTCTGCATACTTACATAATCCAAAGCTTCATATCCTTTAGGGAAAAACTGCTGAAGCTGGTCTACAGCCTTAAACGCATCAAGGAAAGGTTTATCAGTTAGTTTCATATCACCTGAAATCAACTTCTGTCTGGAAGCTTCTCCACCATAAAAATTAGCACCTAGTCCACTAAAAACAACTTCGTAACATGTCCAGTCATCAAGAGCACCCTGGGCAAAAACTACTTCACCATTATCTTTTAACGTTTGAGCAACTGCCATAAATTCATCCCAGGTCTCAGGTTCTTTAAGACCATACTTGTCAAAGATATCTTTATGATAGTAAATACCATGAGTTACACCAACGGATGGTACTGCATAAATTTTACCATCTTCAGTCGACCATGCTTTTACTGCTGCAGAAGGGAAACCCTCAAGATTAGGTAAATCTTTATTTAATTCATAAATTGATCCACCGTCATATACTATTCTTCCTGTATCATATGATCTTAGAAAAATAATATCTGCACCTGTCCCTGTTTCCAGACCGGCTCTCATCTGAGCATCATATTCATTGTCATTGATAGGTTGAAAAAGGACTTCAATATTTGGAAATTTTTCCATAAATACTGCATTAATTCTGTTCATTCTCTCAATATCTTCTGTTCTCCAGCTTGTAAAGGTAATTTGTACCTTTTCTTCTCCAGCTGCTTCCTTATTTCCACCTGCACTTAAAGTGAAAGTGCTAAAAACAAGTAACACAACGAGCAACATACTGATTCTTTTAATCATCTTTTCCTCCGTAATATATTTTCTTATGATATGCAATATCTGTGCCAACTAATTTCACCTCTAAGTTCTCATAGATAGCTTTAAAAAAGTATTTTTAGACAATTCACACTGAACAATGGCTACGATTGGCCATATACTGGCTAATTTTAGCCAATTTCCAGTGAATATTTTGTTATTCTATATCTCAGTGAACCTCTGGATATACCAAGTTCCCTGGCAGATGCAGAAATATTCCAGTTATTGTCAGTAAGAACTCCAAGAACCAGTTCTTTCTCATCTTTCTTAACAACATTCATGGAAAAGTTATATCTGCTGCTGTCATCTTTTTCAAAAAGAGGAAAATCATCAATTATTAATTCATTATTGGAGGAAAGAACAACAGCTCGATGAATAACATTTCGAAGCTCTCGTATGTTTCCAGGCCAGTGATATCCAGTTATATAAGCCAGGACCTTATCTGAAATTTTATTAATTTTTTTATTATTTTCTTTTGAAAATCTCTTTATGAAAAACTCTGCCAGAGGTGAAATATCATCCTTCCTTGCCCGTAAAGGAGGTATTTCAAGCATTACTGAGTTTATACGATAAAATAAATCTTCTCTAAATTTCTTTTCCTTAATCATTTTGGCAAGAGATTGATTTGTAGCACTTATAATTCTAATATGAGCCTTGAATTCCTTTGTACTGCCTAATGGAGAATAGATCCCTTCTTCCAAAAGTTTTAGTAACTTTGATTGTACAGTCATAGAAAGATCTCCAATTTCATCAAGAAAAAGTGTTCCTCCATTAGCCAGGCTCACCTTCCCAGGAAAATCTTTATCTGCTCCTGTAAAAGCACCCTTTTTATATCCAAATAATTCACTTTCCAATAAAGTATCAGGTAATGCCGGGCAATTTATACTAATAAAAGGAGACTTGGTTTCTGTATTCTTGAAAGCATAATTATGAATAGCCTTGGCAACAATACCTTTCCCGGTACCGCTTTCTCCTGTCAAAAGTATTGATAAATTACTGGGAGCTATCTTACGGACAGTTTCCATAATTTTCTGTATTTTCTCACTACTGTAAATAACACCTTTATCATTCCAAAGAGATTTATTTTGCTTATTATTTTTTTCTTTTTCTTTGTGAATAGCACGATAAACTATATTTTTAAGATCTTCTTTGTTAAATGGTTTTGTAATAAAATCAACGGCCCCCAGTTTCATGGCATCTACAGCTTCTGTTATTGATCCATAAGCTGTAATAAGTATCAAAGGAATATTAATTTGTGATTTGTTTAAATATTTTAAAAGTTCTATCCCATCCATTATAGGCATTTTTATATCACTGAGGATAAGATCAAATATAATTCCTTTATCAAGTATTTCGACCGCTTCCCTTCCATTGGAAACAGTTGTTACCTCATAATCCTCTCTTCGGAAGAGAATTCCCAGAACCTTCTGCATATTAAGTTCATCATCAACTATTAAAAGTTTTTTCATGTTGTTTCCTGAAACTTGAGTCTGAAAAGTGTACCTTGTCCCTGCTTTGATTCTACATGAATAGAACCATTATGCTCCTCAATAATTCTATGTACAATTGAAAGCCCCAATCCGGTGCCTGTTTCTTTTGTTGTAAAAAAAGGATTGTACATTTTCGATATTATTTCTTCACTCATTCCACAACCTTCATCTTTTATTTCAATAAAAAGTTCAGAATCCTTACGATAAGCTCTTATAAATATTCTATCATCTTTCTCTGAACACTGGAAAGCATTAATTATTATATTAGAAAATGCCTGCACTACAAGATTTCTATCAAAAAGATGATTTCCAATGTCAGGATCTATCTCTCTAATCAAATGTACAGGATTATACTTCTCCATAGGAATACTTCGTATTGTAAAATCAAGAAGATCTGCAATGCTTTCATAAGTCTTGTTACCTCTTTTTGGTTTGGCAAATGCAAGAAAATTATTTACAACAGAATCCAATGTATCAATTTCATTAAGAATGAAACCAGTCAAATC
>JAOZPU010000123.1:7747-8978 GCA_029932585.1 Spirochaetia bacterium
TGTTTTTTTATATTTATCATCATTAAGTTCTTTAATAATTTTATATGCAGAGGGATTTAATGTTATAATCTCTCCACTTAAGTTGATAGTAAGTATCCCTGATATCATATTTTCTAGAATTAATGAATTATATAGGGAAAGACGTTCTATCTCCCGCTCACCTACCTGAAGATTCAGACACATTTGATTAAAAGATTCTGCTACCTCACCAAACTCATCATTACGAGGTTTATCAAAGGGAGGGGAAATATTATCTGCAGATATTTTATTTATCCCACTTATAAGAGATTGAAATGGATAAATAAATGTTTTTCTATAAAAAAGTATTCCTGCAAACATTGCAGCTAATAAGGTAACAAGAGATATAATAATTGATATCAAATTATACTGACTAATTTGTTTTTTTAAATTATCAGTATTATAGATACAGTATAAATATCCTCCACTCAGTCCAAATGATGATGTAGGTACATGTCCTATAATATAATTTGAATTTGTAAATATTTTTTCAGTGCTTCTTACCATATAAGTATTTCCAAACAATGTATCCATAATTTCACTGCTAAGATTATTATTACTAATTACCATCTCATTTGATGTAAAAACAATTTCACTGGTAAAAAATTTTTCTAAAGAAATAATAAAATTTTTGTCCAGTAAAATTCCAATGGCAATAGTTGCTATTACTTCTTTATCTCTTTTTATTGGGGATACAACAACAAGCATTACAGAACTATTTCCTTCGGTAATAAAGCTTGAAGTATCACCTTCAAGAGCATGAATTAAATTATTTGTAAACAATATATTTTGAGGAATCTTTTCTCCAATACTAACTAACTGGGAAATATCATCTTTAATTATGGAAACATTATCTGTACTTAAAACAAAGTTGGGCAGGTTGGAAATATCACCCTTATAAATAGATATATAATCAATATTTAGAGACTGCCAGTAAAGTACCAGCTCTCTATTTAAAAGACTCTGTAATTCTAATTCAGTGTACTCAATAACCTTTTCCTGTCCTGCAAGCAGCTTTCCCTTTAATTCCAGATCTATGACAATCTTATCCAGATAACTGGAAACTCCGTCAATTGTTTTCAGCATTTGATTTTCCTGGGAAGCATTGTTTGTTTCTGAAATTATGAAAGAAAGAGATAGAAGTGATACAATTGTATGAAGAAGGATTATCATAAAAAACAAGAGAATAATCTTTGTAGAAATTTTTAGATTT
>JAOZPU010000124.1 GCA_029932585.1 Spirochaetia bacterium
GTTTATCCAAATTTTACAGGAATTATAGATACAAAACTGGTTAACATGAATGCAGATCAAATGTCTGACGATTGCGATGTAATATTTTTTGCTCTTCCTCATGGTCTGGCAGCAGGTCAAATATCAGAAGGTCTTCTAAAAAAAGTAAAAATTATTGATCTTGGTGCAGATTTCAGGCTAAAAGATAAAGAGATCTATGAAAACTGGTACAAGGTTAAACACCCTACTCCATTTTTTCTTGAAGAATCTGTATACGGTTTATGTGAATTAAACAGAGAAAAAATTAAAAATGCCCGGATTGTAGCAAATCCGGGATGTTATACAACCTGTTCAATTACGAGCCTTGCCCCATTAGTAGAGAAAAAGATAATAGATCTTTCTTCAATAATAATTGATGCAAAATCCGGAGTTTCCGGTGCAGGAAGATCTTTAAGTTTACCTACACATTTTACTGAAAGTAATGAATCCTTTAAGGCCTATGGAATAGGTACTCACAGACACACACCGGAAATTGAACAGGAACTAAGTGTCATAGCAGGAAAAGATATTATTTTATCTTTTACACCTCATCTTATTCCTATGAACAGAGGAATACTCACAACAGTATATGCATCCCTTACAAAAGATATTAGTTCTAACGAAATAGTTGATCTATATAAAAATTTCTATAAAGATGAAAAGTTTATAAGGATATATCCCGATGGCAGCTTGCCGGAAACAAGATTTGTTAGAAATTCCAACTTTGTAGATATTGGAATTAAAACAGATCCAAGAACAAACAGGGTTATTATAGTAGGAGTAATTGATAACTTAATAAAAGGTGCAGCTGGTCAGGCTGTTCAAAATATGAATATTATGTTCGGCATTAATGAAGATTCTGGTCTCAATGCTGTTCCAACTGTAATTTAGGATAGAGGTACAACACATATGGAAACAAAAAAATACATTTTACCAAAGGGATTCAAAGCAATAGGATTTCATGGAAATATAAAAGGAAAAAACTCAGATATGGCTATTCTTTTTAGTGAATCCCCTTCAACATTTGCAGGAGTTTTTACAAAAAACAGATTTAGTGCAGCCTGTGTTAATAGAAATAAAAAATTATTAAAAACACAGAAGACTATAGACGCTATTATTATAAATAGCGGAAATGCCAATGCATGTACCGGGAAAAAGGGAGAGGAAGATAATATAAAGCTTGCTGGCAATCTTGCTGGATCTCTGGATATTAAAAAAGATTCTGTATTAACAGCGTCTACTGGCGTAATTGGTGTAAATCTTCCTATGAATAAAATGTTACAGGCAATACCAATTGCAGTACCACTGCTAACTTCTAACCCTGAAGGATTAGAAAGCGCAGAACAAGCTATACTGACCACCGATCTAAATGAAAAATATGCCAGTATAACAATTAAAATAGATAAAAAGGATGTAACAATATCAGGTATTGCAAAGGGTTCAGGAATGATACATCCCAATATGGCAACAATGTTGGGGTTTATATTAACTGATGCAAATATCAATAAAAGTCTCCTCCAAAAAGCATTGGATACTACCGTAAATAAAACTTTCAATATGATAAGTGTAGATGGAGATACCAGCACAAATGACATGGTATTAGTTATGGCAAATGGGAAAGCAGAAAATAATCCAATAGCAGAAGAAGATGAAAGTTTTAAACTTTTATCAGATGCTTTATTTACTATCAGCAAGCATCTGGCAAAGTCTATTGTAAGGGATGGAGAAGGTGCAACCAAGCTTATTGAAGTAGAAGTAAACGGATGTGATAGTTTAACAGATGCACAAAAAATTGCAAAATCGGTTATTGGTTCAAGTCTTGTAAAAACAGCAATTTTTGGTGGAGATCCAAATTGGGGAAGAATAATTGCTGCCATGGGTTATTCCGGTGCAGACTTTAACCCGATGAAAGTTTCTATATACTTTCAGGGAGCGACCGGATACGTTTGTGTTATGCAGAATGGAGAACCCCATCATTTTGATGAAGGCTCTGCTGCAGCAATTCTAAAACAAAAAGATGTTTATATAACCATAAATATTGAAGGTGGAAACAACTCAGCAACAGCATGGGGATGTGACCTTAGCTATGATTATGTCAAAATAAATGCAGATTACCATACATAATAAAGGCCAAATATAAATAAGGCCAAATATAAATAAGGAAAGACAATGGAAAAATATATTGAAAAAGCAGGTGTTTTAATTGAGGCTCTTCCTTATATAAAGGAATTTAACGGTAAAATAGTTGTCATTAAATATGGTGGAAGTGCCATGACTAATGACTTAATAAGAGCAAAAATTATAGAAGATATTGCACTGATGAAATATGTTGGTATGAAGCCTGTCATAGTCCATGGTGGAGGCCCTGCTATTAATAAAATGCTGGATAAGATTGGTAAAAAAACAGAATTTATTAATGGAATGAGAGTTACTGATAAAGAGACTATGGAAACTGTGGAGATGGTTCTCTCCGGAGGAGTAAATAAAAATATTGTAAATCTTTTAGCTTCCCATAATATTAAGACAATAGGTATTTCAGGAAAAGACGGCAAGCTGTTTACAGCAGAGAAACTTATTACAGCCAGTGGTGATCTTGGGTATGTAGGAACCCTCACAAATATAGATACCAGTTTACTTAATGTGCTTCTTGATAATGAATATACACCAGTTATTGCCCCTATTGCTTCTGATTCAAATGGTAATACTTACAATATTAATGCAGATATGGCAGCGTCTGAAGTGGCTTCTGCCCTAAAAGCCCAAAAGTTAATATATATTTCTGATATTCCAGGTATTTTACGCAATATAGAAGATGAAAAATCTTTAATTCACCAAACAACTCTGAAAGAAATTGAAAATTTGAAAAAAAATGGAATAATAAATGGTGGAATGATACCTAAAGTGGATTTTGCTGTTAAGGCAGTAAATAATGGAGTATCCTCAGTTCATATTTTAGATGGAAGAGTTGAACATTCAATTCTACTGGAAATTTTTACTAAAAAGGGCATTGGAACAATAATTTATAAGGAACAATAATGGAAAATCTACAGAAAAAAGCGAATAACGTACTAATGCATACTTATAATTCATTACCTTTTTCACTTGTATCCGGAAAGGGATGTTATGTAAAAGACAGTAACGGAAAAGAATATCTTGATTTTATAGCAGGTATTGCAGTAAATGCTTTGGGATATAATCATCCCGAATTTAACAAAGCAATAAAAAAGCAATTAGAAAATATTATCCATTATTCAAATTTGTTCTTAAATAAGGAACAAATAGAACTTGCTGAAAAACTAACTTTAAACAGCCATTTTGATAAGGCCTTTTTTTGTAACAGTGGAACAGAATCAGTTGAAGCAGCTTTAAAACTTGCCAAAAAAATTGGCAAAACTAAAAAAAATGGTGCATGGAAAATAGTTGCTATGCACCAGTCTTTTCACGGGAGGACAACAGGTGCTCTCTCTTTAACAGGACAAAAAAAATATCAGAGCCCCTTTGTACCCTTAATTCCAGGTGTTTTTTTTGCAGAATTTAATAATTTTGATGATTTAAAACAGAAAATTGATTCAGATGTATGTGCAGTTATTATAGAACCAATACAGGGGGAAGGTGGTATACACCCGGCAGATAAAGAGTATCTAAAAAAAGTAAGATCTCTTTGTACAAAAGAAAACATTGTTCTCATTTTTGATGAAGTTCAATCGGGAATTGGAAGAACCGGATATCTATTTGCCCATGAATACTTTGATGTATACCCGGATGTAATTTGTCTTGCTAAAGGACTTGGAGGTGGGTTACCTATAGGAGCTATTCTTTCAACAGATAAATTCAGTCAGTTTGAACCTGGAGATCATGCCGCAACTTTCGGTGGTAATCCCCTTGTATGTAGTGGAGCTAATGCAGTAATGACTGAATTACTGGATAATAACCTTATAGAACATGCAAAGGAAGCTGGCGTATATCTAAAACAAAAACTTATAGAACTACAGGGTAAAAAATCCTCTATTATAAATATTAGAGGGATAGGTCTCATGATGGGAATTGAATTTTCTTCTGGAATATCCGGAATAATATCTGCCTGCAGGGAAAAAGGATTACTTCTGGTGGGCGCAGGGGAAAAAGTAATACGCTTTGTTCCGCCTCTTATTGTAACTAAAAAAGAGATAGATAAAGCTCTTGATATCCTTGAAAATGTTATTAAATAAGCTTTTGAGCCCGCCCTTCTTTCATAAGACCGGAGTTCCAGTAGTTACGGCTTAAATACATCTGACGATGTTTGGGGTTATCAATATTACTTGCAGTTTTTTGAATATATCTTAATGCCTTACTAAGTAAGGTTAAACGATCTACAGCCTCTGCACCAGTATGTCTGGGAAGAGTTAATGAGTGTAAATAATAATAAAACCCATTATTAAGATCTATATCTGAAAGACGTTCTTCTCTGGTAAGTTTTGCTAATTCTAACCTTCCTTCTATTTCATTTTTAGTTTTTGACATTAAAAAAGCTCTAAATGCCCTTATAAGCTGAAACAGAACACCATACCCCCCTTCGACTACCAGGCATCTGTCTTCAATAAAATCGTAACCGCTTTCAAAGGAAGTAATATTTGAAGAACAAAAAAACCTGTTTCTATCCCTTTCCATTGTAAAGGCTAAATTAATTGTTCCATATGCATTATTATATTCTTCGAGAAAAAACAAACCCTCTGAAGAAAAATAAAGAGCTTCAGGATAATCTTGAAAATCCATTAATATTTTTAAACCATAACGAATTTCTTTCATATATATGTAAGATCTTCCCATCCAAATATTAAAAAAACTTTTTTTACTTGTATACATGTAAATATCACACTGCCTCAATCCTTCCGAAAAAAGTATCACCGCATTGGAATAGTCACCAAGTTCAAACGAAATACGACCTTTTAAAAATAATAAAAATAATTCCCAATTTCTTCGACCAGTTTTTTTACAGAGAGATAATGAATCATCTACAAGTCTTAAACTTTCAGAAAAGTTTCCATCTATAAAATTTACAACAGCTTCATGAGTATTAATTTCAATAAGAATATATAAATCACTTTCTCTATCTACAGTTTCTTTGGCAATTTTAAAATAATCCATAGATTCGTCAATTCTTTTCATTCCCATTAAAATTCTTGCTAAATGTAAATTGATAATAGTTTTTAAATTAAAGTTTTTAGAATCCTGAATATCAATTAATGCAGTTTTTGCAATATCAAGACTTTTTTTATATTTATACATTGCAAATAAATATTCAGAACACACTATCTTTCTTTCTGTATTTAGAAATTGATTTTCAACCTCACATTTATTTAATCTTATATTTATATCAGCAGCAAAGTCATCCTTATTATCATAAATAGCAGCTTTTAGAAAATATATATTTTGTCTTAATTCAATTATTTTCTTGTCTTCTATATCAGCTCGTAATAAAGAAGCTATTCGTTCAAAAAATGGACCAGCTATATCTGTTTTACCAGATATAATTAATAGATCAATAACTTTAAGCAGATATTCTGCTTCTTTAAATAATTTACCAAGTTTTCTGTACAAATTTGCAATTTTTTCATATACAGTTATTTTGAAACCTTTTGATTTATCTAATACGTTGTTAATGATTTTGTCTATAATTAGTTCGTCCTCAGAATTGAAACGATATGAAATAGTCTTATAAATATCTTTAAATACTGGTTCTGCACTTTTATCAGGAAAAATCAGTCCCTTAGCTACCAGTTCAAAATAATAATTCTCATTTCGATATTTATCATTTTGATCTGTGGAGAGATATGAAATAATTTCTTCTTTATCGGCTAAATTATAAAATAAACTATAAATTATTAAAAACCGTCTTGAATTATGCCCCAGTTCATTTAATACCTTCAAAGTTGAATCAGGGCCACTTAATCTGATATTTTCTTTTTCATAATTTAAAGAAAAGTGATAAAAAGAAACTGGTGACTCTATTTGAAAGGAGTCATTAATATTTAATTCCCAGGCTTTTGATTTGACTTTTATACCCTGAAACCCATAAAAAGGAGCAGGGATGGCCTCATTTTCTGAAAACAAAACTGGTATTAAATTAAAATCAATGTAAAGATCTTCCAATACATCAGATATATACTTTAGTTCCAAATCTTCAAAGTCATGGGAATCTAATATAAAAATAATTGCAGGCATTAATTTTTCTTCCATAAAAGAAGAATAAGCTTTTAAATAGATTCGAAAAAGAATAATTGCATCCTCATCAAATACAATGCTATTTGTATTAAAAATTAAATGTTTTTTATCACCCCAAAGAGATAATTCAGGTTTATTTAAAAAAGATGGGACCTTATCTAAAAACTGTCTATCCATGCAGTTAACTATAGAATTAGTATAAGATATTTTACTATTTTCTGGTTTTATATATAACCAGGGAATACCCGAATCTTTACCTTGAAGTAATCCGGCTATACAATAACTCATTATTGATAATCCTGGAACATTTTCTCCATAATAAAAAAACATACCTCTTTTTTCATTATTTATTAATGGGGAAAGGTAATCGAAGAACCTTTCCATTTCTCTTGAATGAGAAAGAACATTGATTATTGTTTCATCAGTATCAATTTTATTTTCATGATAGGCTACTAATTTTAAAAAATCCCCTTCTTGTTCAAAATCTGCAAATTTTTCAAATAAACTTAAATTTTCTGAGCTTATGTAGAAAGATTCATCATCTTCCAATGTAAATAAATGTTGAATAAGTATCTTAAAATGTTGATTAGTATATTCACCTGAAAGATAATCTATTAAAAGATTAAATCCAGACAATTCTATTTTAATAGAATTTAAATAATTGAATAAATTTATAGTATTATTAAATAAAGAGGTAAGATCCTCTCTATCTGGTTTACACGAAAAAATGAATATACTATTTTTCTGTTCTACAAAACTGCATTCATCACTTGAAAAAGTTCTTGTTATGTACTTGACAATTTCGTCAGTAAAAATACTATCTATTTTTTTTAACTGCCTGAACCCATTTAGCTCAATTAAAATATAAATCATATACTTTTATTCTAACCTTAAATAGTAAAATATAATAGCAAATTAAAATTAAAAATTAAGTTCAGGAGGTTCTGCACCACCTTCCCAGAATCTATCATCATTGTCAGAAAAAGGACGACCATAAACATGTTCAAATAGAAATCTAAAATCTTCAGGTGAAACCTCAAGAAACTGTATTCCATAAAAATAAATATCCTTTACTTTATACTTTCGCATTACTCTCGATAACATCTCAAGCTTACGGGATCCTATTTTTAAAACTAGCTTTAAATCACCATACATACCCAACATTTCCGATAGTTTCTTTTCGGGATGGGTAAAAAGAAGCCCGGAAGCACTCAAATCAATTATTTTGGGTTTATATTCACTTGATCTCAATTCTCCGTCAACAAAATAACCCTGTTTATCAAGAGAGTAGGCCAGAATTCGAGAAAATTCACGTACAAAATTTAAAGTTTTATTTGTAAATGGTTTATTTTTTGATCTATTGTTAAATAATCTAATATAGCTAACAACATATTCATGATAAATAACAGGTGTTAATAATTCTGCATATATCCCATTTTCATGTTTTTGTTTTATTAAAATTTCTAATTGTCTTAAGTTTTTTTCATAAAGTACAATTTCGTCTCCATGACGATCTAAAAAACTTTCCTCTGTTATAGCAAATTCAGAATTAATTTTACTTTTATCAGGAAGTGGCATAGATGTATCAGGAATTAGAAAGCTTTTTCCTGTATCGGTAATAATTTTTTCTTCAAAGGATTCAAGGGTTTTACCTCGAAGCATAATTATTTCACTTTCATCTGCATATGAAGAAGCTAAAGATTTAAACTGTTGAAAAAGCTCAATTAAGTTTGATGAATCAAAATCATCAGAATAAACATCAGCTTCTAAAGATTCATATTCCTGAGTTTTTGGAAAATCCAATACAATCCTGGCATTTTCAAGTGTAAAAGAAAGCTCAATATCTTTCCCCGTTTCAACTCGTACAAATTTTCTTTTTAAATTTTTATATATTTTTTTTGGTAAAGAAACCTTTAAAGGATTACCCTCTTTAAGTATTTTACTGCTAAAAGTCATAGTATGACTAAAAAAAGCAAAAAAGAAATCTATATTCTCTCCAATGGACATATCTGAAAGTGTACTATCACTGCTTGAAAATAATAGATTATCTTCTTCTAAAGAAAGAAAAATACCTTCAACTTCAACTTTTTTTAAATGGAGTTTAACTGGAAGTTTTTTCTCAATAATATTAGTAAGAATAAATTCCTGTTCAATACGTCCCATTTCAGTTCCCATAATTTCTCCATTATGATGATAAAAAGAATTTTATTCTATCTTATCATAGTATTTTTAAATATCCCTTTAATAATTTAATAGTAGATTTGAATAATTCATAGGATTATATTCAAGGTTTTCTCTTAAATAAATCTCATCTAATTGCACAAAATCAATTGAAATATTACTCAACAGTAATTCTCCTTCAAATCTATCTGCCGTAACCTCTCCATCAACTCTACCAGTATTAGTGAATAATCTTATATTTGCTGAAACAATTCCACTTTTATCAATTATATTACCTATTCTTATGGTAGTAAACTGCTCATTAATATTTGAACTGTAGAGTTTTTGAATATACTCACTAAATAAAGGATGCAGGATATCTTTATTGATTACCCCCTTACTCATATCATTAAAAAAAGTAACAACTAAAAAGGGTAAAGTTCCGGAAACTAGGTTTTGACTATTATAATCCAGAAGTGATCCAATTACCATATCTTCAGGTATTATAGATTTTGAAACAATTGGTAATAACTGTCCCATAATATCAGTCTTATCAATTTCAGAAAAAGTTTTCTCCCTGCTTATATTATTTTGATTG